>CALCIC010000188.1 GCA_937907405.1 uncultured Isosphaeraceae bacterium
AATCCATCTTGGCGTCGGCCAGGCCGGTCACCAGGTTGAGCGCGCCCGGCCCCGACGTGGACATTACGACGCCCGGCTTGCCGCTGGCCCGAGCGTAGCCCTCGGCCGCGAACACGCCCCCTTGCTCGTGGCGCGGGAGGATCGTCCGGATCCGGTCGCGGTAACGGGTGAGCGCCTGGTGCATGGGCATGCTCGCGCCGCCCGGGTAGGCGAATACGACTTCGACCCCGTGCCTCGCCAGCGATTCGACCAGGACGTCGGCCCCGGTCGTGGGTTTTGCGGTAGTCTGGACAACCTTGCGGTTTTCGGTGGCGGACACGGTAACCCTCGTCTTCCTCGCCGGTGATCGAGCCGATTCCAGGTACGCAGCGCGCTCGGCGCGGCGGCCTCTTCTGGAAACGTCCTATTCTAAAAACCTAACCTCGCGGCCACAACCCGTCATGCCCCCGGATCAACGCGGCGGCGCCGACGATCCGGTCGGGGGGGGCCGCGCCGTTCAGAGTCGCGCCGACGGCCGCGGGTTCGCGCCGGACGGTCAGTCGGGCGACGAGGTCCCCGTCTGGGTGATCGGTTCCTTGACCGACCGCAGGAAGTGGTTCCCCTTGCCCCGGGCCTTGAGGTCGGCGATCTTCGCCTCGGCGACGGCCTTCTCGGCGTATTCGAAGGTCGCGACCGTCCGGCCTCCCAGATCGCAGACCGCCCAGACGACCTTCATCCGGGGGGCGGCGGCGGGTTTCGGCCGCAAGGCCGACGCCTCGGACCTGGCCCTCGACGGTCGCGACGGCCCCAGGGGAATCCCCCGGGCCTCGGCCGCCTCCGCTTCCGCCCGCAGATCCCGACGATTCAGTGGACGCTTCCCCATGCCTCGACCTCCCCGAAATGGCCGGCTCCATCCCCTCCTTCTCAATGTACGCGAAATCCTCCCCTCGTTTCAGTCGAATCCGACGAGGATCGCAAGGGGGGGTGGCAATTTCTCCCGGCGGAGGCGCGAAGCCAAGGCGTGCCGAGCAGCCATGGAAGCCCGAAGCGCCAGCGAGTGAATTCCCTCGCCGTGCCTTCGGAGTATTCACTCGCTGGCGCTTCGGGCTTGTAGAGCCGTGTATTCGAGCGAGAGGGCCGCCAGAAACATTTCCCAACATCCCCCGCAAGGTTGATCTGACGACGCCGTTGAGCGTCCCCGGAGGCGCAAGCCGCACGGGGCGGGCGATCCTGCGTTCAAGGATTCAGAACTGTCACGCGGAGTCGCCGTTCTGATCGTCGATTTCGCTGGAAGCCAGGCAACCCGCGACCTCGTTCCTCGTACGACGCCGGCATTGGAACCAGGCAACATATGGGCCGGCGATGATGATGGGAATGCACGTCGAGGCGTCATCGATCGTCAAAAGCAACATCCATGATGAAATCATGCGTCATGGCTTGAGTACATTTAATGGGCACATAGAGTGGTGCTCTGTTGCACGGCGTCGTGCATCAACGGTCATGATTGGTGACCGAATAAGCGCGTATCGAATTGATTCGGCGTTATTGAGAGGCGCCGCCTCTCGCGCCGAAGGCGAATCGAGTGCGCGCCGAACGAGGCGTCCAGATTTGGGGAGTGGGATCCATGTTGAATCCGATGAAGTGGGTGATCGCCCTGACCGCCGTGCTTGCGATCGGCTCGACCCAGGCCATGGCTGGTGTGACCGTATTGACCTTCGAGGGCCTGAAAAACCTGGAGTCGGTCGACAACTACTACAACGGCGGCCTCGGAGGCGACGGCAGCGGCCCCGGCTCGAACTACGGCATCTCCTTCTCATCGAACAGCCTGGCGTTGATCTCGGACACGGTCGGAGGCACCGGCAACTTCGACGCCTCCGCGCTCCCTTCGCCTTCGACGGGTCTGTTCTTCCTGAGCGGTGGAGCGGCGACGATGAACGTGGCCGCCGGCTTTGACACCGGCTTCTCTTTCTATTACTCGGCGATCAACGTGGCGGGTTCGATCAAGGGTTATGACGGCCTGAACGCGACCGGGAACGTGCTCGCCACTCTGACGCTGCCGACCACGCCCTCCATCCCCGGCGGTCGCTTTCAGCCGTTGGTTCCCATCGGCGTTGCGTTCGCCGGCACCGCCATGTCGGTCGATTTCGGCGGCTCCGCGAATCAGATCGTTTTCGACAACATCACGCTGGGGACGGACAATCCGGCCGTGCCGGAGCCGAGCGCCCTGGTGCTGGGGGCCATCGGCCTGGTGAGCCTCGTCGGCTTCAACCGTCGCCGCCGGGGCCGCGCCGCCTGACGCGTTCCGCTCGTCCTGAAGTTTGACGCCAAGGGTAGGCGTAGCGAGCCGTTTCGAGAGCGTCGATCGCTCAAAGACCGCGGCTCCTTACGCCTTGCCTTTTTGGTTCATGTCGGGAACGCCAGCCCGTACGCCGGGTCGTGTCGCGATGTGCCCGAATGAGCCGTTTTCTTTCGATCGAATCAATCGATGATGCGGGCTGCGAGGGGAAGCGAGCGGTCGGGGAAGGGGGCGGGGAGGCGGAAGACGGTGGATTGCTCGACGGGTTCGAAACCGAGGGCCTGATAAAAGGCCAGGGCGGGCTCATTGTCGGCGAGGGTCTGGACCTCGGCCCGGTCGAAGCCGTGCTCGCGGGCGTGGCGGAGGATCTCGGCGAGGAGGAACCGGCCGTAGCCCCGGCCTCGGTGGCTGGCCGCCACCTCGACGCCGAAGACGCCGATCCGGACCTTGCCGTCCTCTCGGCTGAACCAGGACATGTCCCAGGTGCGGGCGTGAGCGAGTTCGAGGCCGTCGGCTCGGGAATCGAGCCGAACGTGGGTCAGATGGAAGTCGGTCAAGGCGATGTTCTCCCACCAATCGGTGGGCACCGGTTCCTCGTCGAAATCAGCGACCGCCTGACGGCGGAGCAGCGGGGCGCGAGGGTCGCGGGTCTCTTCCTGGCCGAGGTCGTAATGGAGGTGGACGGTCGTGCTCACGGGCTGGTAGCCCAGGCCGCTCAGCGCGCTGGAAAACAGGGCGTGGCTGGACGGTACGCCCGACGCCTCGGCGCCGCCGTACAACCCCCAGTAGAACGGGTTGAGCGGAAGCTGACCACCGCCGTAAAGCACCTTGGCTCCTCGGCTTCGGAGATAGCGCTCGGCTTCGACGACCAGGGCCTCGGCGACCTTCGGCGCGTCCGGAGACGGCGCGACGGCGAGCATCGCGACGACCCCCATGTCGAGCGAGGCGGCGAACGGGCGTTCGGCCGCGGGCTCGTCGGCCCCGAATCCGGCGTGGATGAAGCCGACGGGGCGGCCGTCGCGCTCGGCGATGATCAGGCCCTCGCGATCGAAGAACACCGACCCGAACGCGTGGACGTCCAACTCGTGGACCAGCAACGGCCGGGCGGACGCGAGCGCGGGAACCGATTGGTTCCAGAGCTTCACGAGCGCGGGGGGATCAGGATTGCGGAACGTTCGAAAGTGGAGCACCGGCCGGAACCGCGAGGTTCGAGAAAGAGTCCGTCCGCCGAATCGTGTCGACGAACCTCAGGATAGTCCACGATACGCATTGAGTTCGGGAAATGGCCAGACCCTAAGCGACGACGTCCGCGACGCCACGGCCTCAGGGGACCAGAACGAGGACGTCGTCTCCCTCGACCTTGACCTCAAACACGTCCACTTTAATCCGGGGGCCGAGCGGGGTGCCGCCGGTCTGGACGTTGAATTCCCAGCCGTGCCAGGGGCAGGCGACGTAACATCCCTCGAGCCGGCCGTCGGCCAGCGGTCCTCCCTGGTGCGGGCAGATGCCGTCGATCGCGGAAAGGACGCCGTCGACGTTGAACAACGCGTACACTCGGCCCTCGAACTCGACTTCCTTCGCCCCGCCGACGGGGAGTTCCCCCACCGTGGCGAGCTTCACGAATCTCGGCATGCGGACCTCTCCGACGGAACCGGACGATCGACCCGGCCTCGGCCGGTGGGACACTCCACCCTAATTTATCACATTTGCAAGGGAGCCGAAATCCGTCCCTCGCCTCTTCCCGGGCCGCCGCGCCCGTCCCAGACCGCGAGCCCGGTCGATCATCGCGCCCAGCAGGCCAGGCGCGGGGGTGGGCGGCGCGTTCGGGTCGTCGTGGATGTAGAGCGTGTATTCGCCGTCTTCCCATCCCATCGGGAAGCACCCGAGGCGGTGCAGCCCGATCAGCGGAAGATAAGGATTCGGATTCGGGATCAGGTCGGCCGTCAGCTCCATCAGCAGCGCGTTCTGGATGCGCTCGTCGACCTCGCACAACAGGGACCAGGCGACCAGGCGGTCGCGGGGATCGCATCTCGCGTCGTCGAGGCCGATCGAGGCGAGCGCGGCGTGGTCGGCGACGATCGGACGGCAGACGTTGGGACGCCCCTCCAGGGGCCACAGGGGGGGCCTGATCCGGGCCTTCGCCTCGAGCGTTTCCTTGATGCGGGCGTGGTGGGCGACGATCACGTCCGCAAGGGCCTTCTTCGAATCAGACCAGCGCAGCCCCCAGGGTTCGTAGGGGTCGATCGCCCAGGCGTTCTCGTGGAGCAGAGCCAGGTTTCCCTGGAGCCATCGCAGGCCCCGGAGCTTCGGGGCGGCCGGGCCAAGGCGGTGGAGATGGTCGCGGACGAGGGCCTCGGCCTCGGTTTCACGCCGGTCTGGGCCGGGAGGCTCGAAGCATCGGATCGAGCTCGCCTGGTCGATGATCGCGCGCAACCTCCCGGTCGCCTCGCCGTAATCGCCGATCGCGTCGAAGGCGTTCATGGTTCGCGCCTTTCGACGGCCGCGGTCGCGGGGCGGCCGGACTTGCCGCCGCAGCCGTAGATGGAGCAGACGCCGGCGAATTCCCAGCATTCGCGGTGGTGCGGGGTGTTGCAGGTGTTGCAGACGACGACGGGACCGTCTTCGATCGGCTCGCCGCAGACCTTGCACGAGGGGGGGCCGGCGTCGGGGTCGGGCCCTCCCGCGACGATCGTCACGCCCTCGGCCATGCGCCGCTCGACGCCGAGCTGAAGGCCGTCCTGAATTCGCAACGACTCCGAAACCGCCATGAACAGGGCGTCGCGGTTGTTGCTGAGATTGCGGTCGATCTGCACCAGAAGCCGCTCCGGGCTGATCGCGATCAGCAGCCCGCCGGGATGCACCAGGCGCTGAAGGGCGTCGATCGACCAGCGGACGGATGGGGTCAGGAAGTCGCGGGCCATCTCCTCGTCGTTGGCCTGGACGACGTATCCGGAGTCGAATTCGCGATCGCCCACCCGAACCAGACGGGTCCCCTTGGGGGGCTGGGTCGGCGAAGGGCGAGTCACCGGCGCGAGTTCCAGTCGGAACGGAATGCCGCGTCGAAACCGGACGACCACGCGGGTCCGAGGGATCGCGGGCTGGCCGGGGACGGTCGGAGCCAACCCCACGCGGACCATGTTCTCGCCGCGCGAGAAGCTGACCGTGGGAGGGTCGGAAAGGCCCCGGCTCTCGTACCGGCCGTTGAACCGGGCCGCAAGCTGGCGGAACGCCCGGTAACGGACGCCGGCGCTCCAGGCGCCCAGATTCGCTAACAGCCGGACTACGAAGTAGAAGGCCACGCAAAAAACGACGGAGACGAAAAGTTCCATGCGCGGTCTTTGCTCCCGCCGTCGTTGAACTCCGGTCGATT
>CALCIC010000189.1 GCA_937907405.1 uncultured Isosphaeraceae bacterium
CTTCATGAAGTTTTCAAGGACGCCGCGGATGACGGCGCCCTTGGGCATCCAGAGGATCAGCCCGGGGCCGACCAGCGGCGAGATCGTGAACAGGTTCAGTTCCTTGCCCAGCTTGCGGTGGTCGCGCTTGCGGGCCTCCTCGACCTGCGCGAGGTAGGCGTCGAGTTCCTTTTTCTCGAAGAACGCGGTGCCGTAGACGCGCTGGAGCATCGCGCGGTCGGTCTTCCCCTTCCAGTACGAACCGGCGATGGAGAGCAGCTTGAACGCGCCGACCTTGCCGGCGTGGGGGATGTGCGGCCCCCGGCAGAGGTCGACGAACTCCCCCTGGCGGTAGAAGCTCAGGACGCCGTACTTGTGCAGCTCGTCGTCGATGTGCTCGACCTTGAGAGACTGTCCCAGATCGGCGACGAACGCGCGGGCCTGGTCGACGGGGAGGTTGAACCGCTCGAACGGCTCGGCGTCCCTGGTGATCTTGGCCATCTCGGCCTCGATCGCGGGGAAGTCGTCCTCGGAGATGCTCCGGCCGTCGACCTCGACGTCGTAATAATAGCCGTTGGCGGTGGTCGGCCCGAAGGCCAGGCGGACGCCGGGGAACAGCCGCATGATCGCCCGCGCCATGATGTGGGCCGTCGAGTGCCTCAGTACGTCCAGCGCCTCGCGGTCGCGCGAGGTGAGGAGCCGCAGCTCGACGGGGGCGCCCTCCGACGCGCCGTTCTCGATCGGTCGGTCGAGATCGACGATCGCACCGTCGGCGACCGCCGCCACGGCGGCCTCGGCGAGCCGCTTGCCGATGCCCGACGCCACGTCGCGCGGACTGGTCCCCTCGGGATATTCCTTGATCGAACCATCCGGCAACTTGATCTGAAGCATCTTCGGACGCGTCTCCGATGTCGTTGGATCGCTCTTGCGATCCGGACGTTCCCGCCATCATTTCCAAACGGACCAGACTAACTCAACCGCCGCCCCGCTGCCAATCCCGCGCGGCTTTCGGGCTTGTATTCGGCCTTCCCCCGTCATCCTGGTCCGCGTGTTCGCCAGGCGGATTCGCGTCCCCCCGCAGTCCGCTTCAATTCTCGACCTCGAAGTAGGTGTCGAGCCGGGTGACGCGGAAGACCTCCCAGAGATCGGGGTGGACGTTCCGGAGCACGATCCGTCCCTTTACGCCCAGGACCCGCTTGCGGAGTCCCAGCAGCTTGCTCAGCGCGGCGCTTGAGACGTACTGGACCTCGGCGAGATCGGCGACGAACCGCGCGCCGGGGGTCGGCATGAACGCCTGGAGGAACGCTTGCAACGGCTCGGCGTGGAGCAGGTCCCCCTTGGGACGGAGGACCTGGACGCCGTCGCGGTCGTCCCAGTTGAACCACGAGAGCCATCCGCAGCGCGGACAGCCCCCCCCGCCTGAGCTTCCGACGGCCGACGCGCAGACGGGGCATCGGCCGCTTGGATCGTCGAGGGTCGTCGGGTTGATGGACATGGTTCACCGGGCTCGTCGGGTTCGTTAGCGGCCGACGTCGGATCGCAACGTGGTCGACGTCGATCAGGGGTTGAGGCGTTCGACGGTCCAGCCCCCTTCGGAGATCTTTCGATAACGGAGACGGTCGTGGAGCCGGCTGGGCCGGCCCTGCCAGAATTCGATGGTTTCCGGCACGACGCAGTACCCTCCCCAGTTTACCGGCCGAGGGACTTCGCCGGATGAGTATTTCGCCTCGATCGCGCGGAACTGGGATTCGAGGGCCTCGCGACTGGACAGGACCTGGCTCTGGGCCGACGCCCAGGCGCCCACCCGCGAGCCGAACGGCCGGGATCGGAAGTAGGCGTCCGACTCGTCGGCCGGGACGAGGACGACCGTCCCTTCAACGCGGACCTGCCGCTCCAGCTCGCGCCAGTAGAAGACCAGGGCGGCGTGTGGGTTGGCGTCCAGCTCGCGGCCCTTGCGGCTGTCGTGGTTGGTGAAGAACGAGAACCCCCGGGCGTCGCAGCCGCGCAACAGCACGATCCGGGCCGACGGCCGCCCCTCGGGCGAGGCCGTCGCCAGCGTCATCGCGTTCGCCTCGGCGACGTCGGCGGCGAGCGCCTCGGCGAACCAGCGGTCGAACTGCCGGATCGGGTCGGGGTCGAGATCGCGCTCGTCGAGCGTCAGCCGGCCGTAGTCGTTGCGAAGGTCCGCCAGGCTCATCGAGGAAACTCCTTATTTGGCCTTGATCCGAACGCGAATATCCGTAGTGTGGGCGCTTCCGGGCATCAAGATAAGCTTCAGTATCCAATTTCCAGGGACGGAAATGAACACCAACGCGCGCACGATCGTCATGGTCAAGGGATGGGCCTCGGCCTTCGCACTGGCGATGGGCCTCCTGCATGCGACTCCGGCGGCGGCCGTTCCCATTCGGTTCTCGACCTCCGGGACGTTCGATCTGCCGAGCGGCCCGACCGACCTGATTGGAGCGAGCGGGCTTGAGCCCAGCGACAACCTCAAGATCGGGTCGATCAAGGTCGAGGGGATCGACGGCCCGGTGGGAGACTCGGAGTTTCACGTCCGGTTCAAATTCGACAATGATCTCCCCACGATCGACGTCAGCGGCGCGATTCGAAGCTTCGGCTACAATCCCGACATGCCGGTGCTCCATCCCGTCGTCTCGACGTCGGCCACGTCCGCGCAGGTCGGGATGTATCCCGAGGTCTTCCAGAACCTCCTCGCCCACCCCGACTGGATCCACACGTCCTCGTTCCGCAACTATCTGCCCGAGATGAGCGTCGTCATGTCCGTGCATCCGCAAGACCCGGGAGCGCTCCGGCCGGTGCCTGAACCGTCGTCGATCCTGTTCGCCGCCCTGGCCTGCGCCGGGCTGGCCTGGCGGGCGCGGCGCGGGTCGTCCCTCGCCGCGCGCTGACGGGCGCGTTCGGCGTTCATCGCGTCGGTTCGGCCGCGTCGAGCAGCCGGGAGACGTTCATCAAGGCGCGGGCGGTGTGGTAGTTGGCCTTCCACTTGTTGGCCTTGGCGCCGTCGCCGAGCAATTCGCCCGCGCGGTCGGTCTCGGCGAACCAGCCGCCATGCTCGGGGTCGAGCATGCGCCGCTTGATGAACGTCCACTGTTTCGCGAACGCCCTGGCGTAGCGGTCGGTCTCCTGGCCGTACTTGTGATTCATGACGGCCAGCGCGTTGAGCCCCTCGGCCTCGGTCCACCAGACTTTTTTGAGGTCGTAGGCGGCTGTCGCGAACGCGTCCCCCTTGTCGTAGAAGCCGCCGTGCTGGTCGTCCCACCCCCAGTCGAGCGCGTGGTCGAGCAGGCCGCGCGCGACCTTCCACGTCTTCGCGTCGTCGGCCATGTGCAGCGTCTCGGCGGCCTCCACGAGAAGATAGGCCGTCTCGACGTCGTGGCCGAACGAGTCGTGCGCCGGGATCGCCCGCCAGTCGCGGGTCATGTACAGGTTGAGCGCGCCGGGCTCGACGGCGATCCGGTCGCGAACGAGCAGGAAGACCTCGCGGAGTCGGTCCTTGACGATCGTCCGGTCGTCGACTCGCGCCAGTTGGGCGAACGCTTCAAGCAGATGAATATGCGAGTTCATGGTCTTGAAGCCGTAATACACCCCCAGGCGATCGGCCCGCTTATGGATCGCCGAGTTGGGGTCGTAGCTCGTGATCGCGGTCCCGTCGCGGCGGATCGCCTCGAAGTAGCCGCCGTGCTCGGGGTCGTGGGCGTGGGCGTCGAGCCAGTCGAAGGCGTCGCGCGCGACCTTGAGCGCCCGATCGTCGCCGCCGACGGCGCGGACCTTGCTCGCGGCGTAGATCACGAACGCGAGTCCGTAGGCGTGCTTCTCGTCGCCGAGAGCGGCGTCGAGCTTGCCGTCGCGGTCGAGAATCCAGTGGAACCCGCCGTGTTCCTCGTCGCGCATCACCTCGTCAAGGAACGCGACGCCGTGCCGGGCGTAGTCCAGAAACTCGGCGCGGCGCGCGGGCTCGAACTCGGCGAATGCGGCGGCCGTCCAGGTCATCCGCGCCTGGTAGACCAGGAACGCGTCCTCGTCGGGCCGAACCGTCCAGTCGCGGGCGAAGTTCTGGCGGAAGCCGCCCCGGTCCGCGTCGATCGACGCCGGATACCAGTGCGCCAGCTCCGCGCCGAGCAACCCCCGCAGGGTGGCCGCCCGATCCCCGCCGGTCGCGAGATCCGACTGAAAGCCGAACGCCGGCCATGCGACAAGGGCGACCATCGCCGCGAGCAAGAATCGATTGGCCGTGGGAAGCCTCATCGGCGCTGCGCTCCTCGATGGACATCAGGTCGTGGAGGACGTGCTTCGTGAACCGGGATCGAATCCTTCGTGCGGATTATCGCCCTCCGGCGCCCCAGGAACAATGCGCCGCTCGCTCGACAGGACGGATCGATCCGATTTCGAGATGAACGACGAGAGGAATCGGCGAACACGGACGGCCACGTAAAGCAACCCCGCGATCCAGATAGTCATTGCGACCAGGTTCAGCAAAGCAATCGCCGTTAGGCTGATCAAGAGGAGGAATTCGTCACGGCTCATCGGTCGTCCTTCCCGCCTGGCCGGGGCCGCCGGCCGCGCTCTTCATCCTCCCCGGGATCGGCGTTGTGGTCCAGTCAAGGGCTTGGCTTATGTTGCAAATCGATGGATTCCCTCGCTTGCGCTTCGAGCTGGTATTCGAGGGCCCTGGAAAAGGCGTCGGCCTGGGGTGAGGGGATCACACTTGAAACCGCCGGACATCCATGATTCGATCTTTGTAAGGCGTTCGCCGATGTTCCATACTTAGAGCGGCTTGCATGCGGCTTGCGCACGGCCATCAAAACAGGATGACGCAAGTATCCCTTCTCCCTTTGCGGGAGAAGGTGGCCGGGACGGCCGGATGAGGGGGGGGCGTGACGGCGGGTTTTCTCGGGCGCCCGGGCGATCGAAGACCCCCTCATCCGCCCCTTCGGGGCACCTTCTCCCGCGAGGGGAGAAGGGGTATTCGGCCGATCCTGCATGCAATCCGCTCGTGAACCGCTCTAGCAAACCGTCGTGATCAACGAGGATTCGCTTCATGGCGATCGATACGTATCCGGTCGGCCTCCTTCTCGTCCCCGGCTGCGTCGCGGCGTCGCTCGTCGGCCTGGTGATGGCCCGGAGGTCGTTGCACCGGCACGACCTGGCGAGGATTCAGGAGGTCGCCAGTTATCTGTTCGGCGTCGTCGGCACGCTCTACGCGGTGATCCTCGGCCTGGTCGTGGTCGACTCGATGAGCAGATTCTCCGAGGCGCGGCTGACGGTCGAGGCGGAGGCGAACGCGATCGCCGACATCGTCCTCTTCGCCTCGCAGCTCCCCGGAGAGGCGCAGCGGCGGGTGCGGGATCATGCCGAGGAGTACGTCCAGAGCGTGTCCGAGGTGGAATGGCCCGAAATGGCGGACGGGCAGGTCTCGCCGGCGACCAGGAAAATCGCCCTGGACCTCTTCACGGCGCTGCTTTCGTTCGAGCCGAAGACCGAGCGCGAGCAGGAGATCTTCGCCGGTCAGATCGAGGCGGCGAGCCAGTTCTGGAACAGCCGGCGAACGCGGGCGGCGACCGCCGGCCGGGACGGTCTGCCGCCGCTGGAATGGTTCGTCCTGATCGTCGGCGGCCTGATCACCGTGATCTACACCTTCTTC
>CALCIC010000190.1 GCA_937907405.1 uncultured Isosphaeraceae bacterium
TACGAGATTACAAGGTGACTGGAGTTCAGACGTGTGCTCTTCCGATCTCCTGTTCCGGGTCGCCTCCAGCCTCGAAAGCCTGGTGCTCGGCGAGGGCCAGATCCTCGGCCAGGTCCGCGAAGCCTACCGAACGGCCGTCGACCGCAAGACCGCCGGGCCGATCTTCCACTCGGTCTTCCAGTCGGCCCTCCGCGTCGGCAAGCTGGTCCGCGAGAAGACCGGCATGGACGCGGGCAAGCTCTCGGTGGCCAGCGTCGCCGTCGACCTGGCCCGCGAGGTCTTCGACACGTTCACGGATAAAACCGTGCTCGTCGTCGGCGCCGGCAAGATGGCCGACCTCACGCTCCAGCACCTGAAGGGGCTGAATCCCGGCCGGATCGTGATCACCAACCGGAGCCCCGAGCGGGCCCAGGCGGCGGCCGACCGCTGGGGAGGGGTCGCGATCCCGTTCGAGCAGCTCGGCCTGGCGCTCGTCGAGGCGGACGTGGTGATCAGCACGACGGCCGCGGCCGAGCCGATCGTCGGGTTGGAGGCGTACCAGCGAGTCCAGCGGGCGCGTCGGAATCGGCTGTCGCTGATCCTCGACATCGCCATCCCCCGCGACTTCGACCCCCGGATCGGCGACCTCGACCAGGTGACGCTCTACAACGTGGACGACCTCCGGGCGCAGGCCGAGCAGAACCTCAACCGCCGTAAGAAGGGGGTCGACCCGGCGCTGGTGATCATCGAGCGGGAGACGGCGGCCTGCTACGCGCAGCTCCGCTGTCAGCAGGCCGCCGGCATGCTCCTCCAGCAGCTCGGCAGCCACGCCGACGCAATCCGCCAGCGCGAGCTGGACCGGCTGTTCTCCAGCCGCCCCGAGCTTGCGGCGCTGTCCGAGGCCGACCGCGACGCGATCGCCCACATGGCGGCGCGGCTCCAGAACCAGTTCCTCCACCACCCCCGCGCCGCGGTCCGCTCGGCCGTCGCCGCGCCCGGCGTCGACCACGACCACGCCAGCCCCCACCCGATCCTCAGCGCCGTCCGCCACCTGTTCGGACTGGGCGACGCCCCCGCCAAGAACCCGCTCAAGAAGCTGCTCTGAGCCGGCGCCCACCCCAATCGGCGCTCATCCGCAAAAAACTCCAGGATTTCCCGGCTCTCAAAGAAGCCGAAATCGTTTCGGGTGATACAATCTCCTCAGATGACCAACCCTGGAGCCGAGAGCCCCGAGCCGCCATGTTTTCGGAACCTCGACCGACCCCCGCGCAAGGCCCCGACCGCGGCGAGAGCCCGGTGCTCCAATTCGTGGGGTTCCGCCTCGCCGAGGAAGACTACGCGATCGCGATCACGAAGATTCAGGAGATCATCCTGATGAAGCCGATCACGCGACTGCCGCAGTCGCCGCCGTTCATCGAGGGGCTGATCAACCTTCGAGGGTCGGTGATCCCGATCGTCAACCTCCGCAAGCGGTTCGGGCTGGTCGCGCGCGAGCTCGACGAGGAGACGCGGACGATCGTCGTGAACGTCCACGACAAGACGGTCGGCTGCGTCGTCGACGCCGTGACGCAGGTGATGCGGATCAGCCGGGACCAGATCCAGCCTCCCCCCCTGGGAGTCGCCGGGGGGGCGTATCGCTACCTTGCGGGCCTGGCCCGGCTCGACGACCGGCTGGTGATCCTGCTCGACATCGAGAAGCTGTTCCAGGACGAGGAGCTGGTCGTCGCAGCCCCCTGAAACCGTTCCGAACCGGAGCGGACGTTCCGACGCGGCGCCCCCCATGCAACGGTCCACCGAATTAGGTCGATGACGCCCATGAAACCCGACTCGATCCCACAGCCGACGCCCGACGACCTGGACCGGCCCGCCGAGGCCCCGGCGCAGCCCGCCGCCAAACGACGCCGGCCGCCGGCCGCGACACAAACTCGACGGGCGATGTCGCCCGCGACCGCAACGGCCGTCGAGGCGTCGGTCGACGAGCTGCGCGAGGCCCGCGCCAACGCCCGGGCCTTGATGGAGACCGCCACGGCCGTGGTCAAGGCCGACACCGTCGACGACGTGGTCCGCGCGGCCCTCGACGCCGCCCGCGCCGAGTTCGACTGGGCCTACGGCTCGTACTGGAAGGTCGACCCGAAGGCCCGGGCGCTGACCTGCATGGTCGAGTCGGGCAAGGTCGACGACGAGTTCGCGCGGTTCTCGCGCACCGCCCGGTTCCGCGAGGGGGAGGGGCTCAACGGCTCGGCCTGGCGGCGCCGCGAGCTGGTCTTCGCCGACGATCTGGCCGGGGTCCGCGATTGCAGCCGGGCGCCCCTTGCCAGCCGAGCCGGGGTCCGCTCGGCCGTCGCCCTGCCGGTCCTCATCGACGATCAGGTCGTCGGCACCATCGACTTCCTCTCGACGCGGTCCGAGGAACTGAGCCCCGACCGCCGCGAGGCCCTGCGGACCATCGGCCGGCTCGTCTCGGACAAGGTCACGAAGCTCGACCGGGAGTCCGAACTGACGCAGATCAAGCAGATGGTCGAAAACGTCCCGGTCAACATGATGTACGCCGATCTGGATCTGTCGATCCGGTACATCAATCCGCACGCGCGGCGGTCGCTGCAATCGCTGCAATCGCTCTTGCCGATGAAGGTCGATGAGATGATCGGCCACTCGATCGACATGTTCCACGCGCATCCCGAGCACCAGCGAGCGCTGCTGGCCGACCCCAAGAACCTGCCTCGGACGGCGATGATCCAGGTCGGCCCCGAGGATTTCGAGTTGACCGTCTGCGCGATGCGCGACCGCGCCGGCCGGTACATCGGCCCGATGGTGACCTGGGTCGTCGTCACCGAACAGCTCAAGGCCAAGGCCCGCGAGGCCGAGCAGCTCGCCAACGCGTCAGCGGTCAATCAAGTGCTGATGGCCGTGGGCAAGGCCGGCGGCACGGCCGAGGTCGTCGCCTCGGCGCTCGCCTCCGTGCGCGAGGCGTTCGGCTGGTCGTACGGCTCGTACTGGGAAGTCGACCAGAACGACCAGGCGCTGCACTGGAGCGCCGACGCGGGGGCGGTGGCCGACGACTTCCGGCGAGTCTCGTCGGAGTCGCGGTTCCGCGAGGGAGAGGGGCTCAACGGCCAGGCCTGGCAGACGCGCGACCTGGTGTTCGTGCCCGACGTCGGCGAGATGAGAGGCTGCTCGCGGGCCCCGGTCGCCAAGCGCGGCGGCCTGAAGTCGGGCGTCTGCTTCCCGGTGATGCTCGCCGGCCGGGTGATCGGCACCATGGACTTCTTCACCGAGGAGAAGATCACCCCTTCGGCCAACCGCCTGGAGGCGCTCCGGAACATCAGTCGGCTGGTCTCCAGCGCGCTGGGACGCGTCCAGCAACAAGCCCGGATCGACGAGGCCAAGCGCGATCTGGAGGCCCGGGCCAAGGACTTGATGACCGTGGCGCGGGCGGCGGCCGGCGGCGACTTGAACATCGTCGTCGAGCACCAGGGTAACGACGACATGGGCCGGCTGGGGCAGGCCATCGCCCAGATGATCACCGATTTGAAGCACGTGATCACCCAGGTCGTCGAGTCGGCCGGACAGTTCGGCGAAGGCTCGCGGGTGGTCGCCGAGAGCGCCAATTACCTGAGCGAAGCGGCCCAGAACCAGGCGGCGACCGTCGAGCAGATGTCGGCCTCGGTGCAGCAGCTCTCGCGGTCGATCGCCGACATCAACCAGAACGCCGGCACGGCGACCGGCCTGGCCGAGAAGACCTCGCACCTGGCCAAGCAGGGGGGCGAGTCGGTCGAGCAGGCGATCGAGGCGATGGTGCTGATCAAGAAGTCGAGCGAGCAGGTCAGCGACATCATCCAGGTCATCAGCGAGATCGCCAGCCAGACCAACCTGCTGGCCCTCAACGCCGCGATCGAGGCGGCCCGCGCCGGCGAGCACGGTCTGGGCTTCGCCGTCGTCGCCGACGAGGTCCGCAAGCTGGCCGAGCGGTCCAGCGCCGCCGCCAAGGAGATCACCGCCCTCATCAAGGAGTCGACCCGGCGGGTCGCCGACGGGGCTCAGCTTTCCGAGAAGGCCGGCGAATCGCTGGCCCGGATCGTCCAGGGCGTCGAGGAGACCGCCGCCAGCATCACCAAGATCGCCGACGCCACCCGCGAGCAGGCCGTCGCCTCCGGCGAGGTCGACAAGGCCATCCAGAACGTCTCCAGCCTCACCGAGACCAACGCCTCCAGCTCTGAGGAACTCTCCGCCAGCGCCGAGGAACTCGGCGCCCAGGCCGCCAGCCTCAAACACGTGATCTCGGGATTCAAAATCTGACGCGGAAGCGGCGTGGAGGGAGCGGGCGGCTCAGTCTTACGCTTGCTGACGTCTTCGAACATTACCAGCCCGACGCGCAAGCGAGGGGATCGCTTGAGGAGGTTCGCGGTGTTCGTCGCAACCCATGCCGAATAAACCCTCGCTTGCGCGTCGGGCTGGTATTCAAGACCCGACGTCGCCGACGGAGGTCGTTTAAACAATCAGTGGCGGCCACCTTCTCCGAGCGGGAAGGTATGATCTCGACGGTTTGAAATGAACCTCATCGAACTGACGGACGACGAGTTCGACCTGTATCTCGCCCTGATCTACCGCGTCGCGGGGATCCGGATCGCCGAGACCAAGCGGGTGCTGGTGTCGAACCGCGTCCGGCGACGGCTGCGGGCGACGGGCATCGAGACGTTCGCGGCGTATTACGCCTTCTTGACCTCTGCCAAGGGGGCCGGCGAGATGCCCGCGTTCCTGGACGCCGTCACCACCAACGAGACCTACTTCTTCCGCGACCAGGTCCATTACGACTGGGTCGGCGGAGAGTTCCTCGACGCGATGATCGCCGAGGCCGCCGCCCGCCGTAGGCCCCGGTCGTTGCGAATCTGGTCGGCGGCGTGCAGCACCGGCGAGGAGCCGTACTCGATCGCGATCAAACTGGCCGACCGCCGGGCCGAGCTGCTCGGCTGGCGGCTGAGCGTGCTGGGGACCGACATCAGCGGCGCGGCCCTCGACGTCGCCCGCGCCGGCGTCTACGAGGAGCGCGCGCTTCAACGGGTCGACGCCGAGACCCGCAAGAAGCGGTTCGACGCCGCCCCCGACGGCAAGCGCTGGACCGTCAAGGCCGACGTCCGCGCGCCGGTCTCGTTCCAGTCGCACAACCTCCTGAAGCCGCTCGGCGCCGAGCCGTTCGATTGCGTGTTCATCAAAAACGTCCTCATCTATTTTGACGCCGCCTCGAAGCAGACCGTCGTCGACCTCGCGCTCCGGTCGATCGCCAAGGGGGGGGTCCTCGTGACCGGCCCCACCGAGGGGATTCATGGGATGCTGGGCTCGCTCGACCGGCTCAAGCCCTGGCTCTATCGGCGGACCGCCTGAGAGGAAGAGGAATCGGCGATGTCGGGTTTCAACCTGTCCGAACTCCTGCCGTTCTACCTCGACGAGACCGACGAGAACATCGCGGCGCTCAACGATTCGCTGCTGCGCCTTGAGGACGACCCGGCCGACGCCAAGGCGCTTGCGGAGGCGTTCCGGATGTTCCACAGCATCAAGGGCGCCTCGGTGGTGATGGGGTTCGCCTCGGTCAACCGCCTGACCCACCACCTGGAAAGCCTGTACGACCAACTCCGCACCAAGAAGCGGACGCTCGACCGCCCGGTGCTCGACCTGACCTTCCGCTGCCTCGACGAGCTGCGCGACTACCATCGCGATCTGCGCTCCGGAGGCCAGAGCGAACGCGACCTGTCCGGCCTGGTCGTCGACGTCGAAGCCGCCGTGAACACTCCGTCGGCGTCGTCGGCGGCGGCCGCGGCCCGGCCGAGCCCGCCGGTCCCGCCGCCCCCCCCGGCCGCCGTTGCGGTCGACGCCCCCTTGATCCCGACCGACGACGCCGAGACCGTCCGGGTGACGGTGGAGTTCGAGCCCAACCTGCCGCTGGTCGACATGAAGGCCCGGTTGGTGGCCAACCGCCTGGCCTCTCGGGCGCGCGTCGTGGCGTCCGAGCCGCCGATCGAGCAGCTTGAGGAAGTCGAATCGCTGGCGAAGTTCGTCGTCTGGGTGACCAGCGGCGGCGACTTCGACGAGCTTCGGGCCCTGGCCGACGTCAGCGGCGTCGCCCGCGTCCATGTCGAGGTCGCGCCGCTCCCCCAGTCCGACCCGGCGCCCGATTCCGCCGTCGAGGCCGAGGCCGAGACCGATACCGAGGCCGATTCCGACGTCGAGCCGGCGAACGCCGAGAGCGAGCCCCAGCCTCACATGGAGGCCGAGTTCGTCGCTCCCGCCGCCGCCGCCGCGGCGCCGAAGAAGGCGAAGATCGCCGAGACGATCCGGGTCGACAGCGACCGCCTCGACTACCTGATGAACCTGGCGGGCGAGCTCGTCATCAACAAGGCGCGGTTCGTCGACATCGCCAAGAGCCTTGACGAGGTGTTCCGGGGCCCCAACGTCAAGTCGCTCGCCAACGAGGCCGAGGAGCGGCTCGACGCGATCCTCCGGGGCCTCGACCACGTGCTGGGCGCGTCGGGGGGCCGTTCCGGGGGCGCGGCGGCCTCGACCGCGACGGCCGCGTCCAACGGCTCGGTCGACCGCTGGGCGGGTCAGGTCCGGCGGCTCCGCGACGACTTCCGCGAGATCGGCGGCCAGCTCGACCGGATCCGCCAGGGCCGCGACCATTTGAAGACGCTGTCCGAGGCGATCCACAACCTGGGGCGCGTCACCGACGGGTTGCAGAAGGGGGTCCTCGACACCCGGATGGTGCCGATCGGCCCGTTGTTCGAGCGGTTCCGCCGGGTGATCCGCGACCTCGGCCACGCGTCGGGCAAGGAGGTCGCGCTCAAGATCGGCGGCGAGAAGACCGAACTCGACAAGCGGATGATCGACGAGCTGAGCGACCCGCTCATCCACATGGTCCGCAACTCCGTCGACCACGGCCTGGAGCCCCCCGACGTCCGCGAGGCCGCCGGCAAGCCCCGCGCCGGCACTGTCAACCTGCACGCGGCCCAGCGCGGCAACAGCGTGGTGATCACGGTGAGCGACGACGGCCGGGGGATCGACTGCGAGCGGATCCGCCGCAAGATCGCCGCCAACGGGCTCGTCTCCCAGGCCCAGGCCGCCGCAATGACCGACCGAGAACTCGTCCCCTACATCTGGCATCCGGGCCTGAGCACCGCCGAGACGATCACCGAGATCTCGGGCCGGGGCGTGGGCATGGACATCGTCAAGAACCGGATCGACAACCTCAGCGGCGGCGTCGACGTCCGCTCCACGCTCGGCCAGGGGACCGTGTTCTCGATCCGCCTCCCTCTCACGCTGGCGATCATGTCGAGCCTGCTGGTGCGGATCGACGGCGAGGTCTACGCGCTCCCCCTGGACCACATCGACGAGATCGTCGAGATCTCCGCCCGCCAGGTCTTCCCGGTCCAGGGCCGGCCGACGATCGAGATCCGCAAGAAGATCATCGCCCTGGTGTCGCTCGGCGACCTGTTCCACTGGGGGGGCGAGCGCGGCGCCTCGGCCTCGGCCGCGGACCTCGTCCGCCTCGACCGCGACGACCGGCTCCGCGTCGTGATCGTCCAGAACGGCGAGACGACCATCGGCCTGATCGTCGATCAAATGATCGGCATGCAAGAGGTCGTTCTCAAGTCGTTGGAGAAGAACTACCGGAGCGTCTCGGGCCTCTCCGGCGCCAGCATCCTGGGGGACGGCCGGGTCTCGCTGATCCTCGACGTCGACGCCGTCGTCGACCTCGCCGCCGCCCGCGCCGCCGGATGAGGCGACTTTCAGGGAGACGCGGGAAGGAACCGCGCGGCCCACGCCGCGTCGTCAGCCGACAGCGGCGGCTGAGGGGCGCCGCGATAGATGAAGTCTTCGTATCCAGACGTATCATAGACATGATCGAGGACGGCTTGAAGATCGATCCGGGCGTCCGGGTCGGCGCCGCGCAGCGGGATGGGGACGATCGGCAGGCGGTCGCGCAATCCGATCGGCCAGAACCCAGCGCGGGGGCGGCCTTCGGCCCGGCTGACGAGGACCGAGTAATCGCAAGGCGGACGGTTGGCCTCGGGCATCGGCCGGCCGCCGCGCAACAGGTCGATCTCCACCAGGTGCGTCGGACTGCCCAGGACCGTCTCGCGCTTGGCCAGGTACGAGAGCCGATCGTCCCTCTTGTTCGCCAGACTGAGCAGCTCGACGATCGTCACCAGGTCGCCCGTCTGGCGGTCGCGGACCTCCAGATAGGCCACGCGCTCGACCTCCTGATCGGGATGATCGACGACCGCGGGCGCGTCGGCGTCGAGCACCGCCGCTCGCGGCTCGCCCCCGCTCCGGACGGGCGGCGCCGCCACCAGCAGGTCGGCCCGCATCCGCCGCCCCGAGGGCTCCTCCGGGGGTTCATGAATGAAAACATGACGCTCCAGCAGCACGAAGTACTTCGGCCTGACCAGCGGCACCAACCGCTCACTCAGCCCGACCATGAACTTCGTGTGGAAGTCCTGCCAGAGCGAGGCTTGCTCGAAATACGGATTCATCCCCGGAAACGGCGACGGCATGATCGTGCTCCTTCGGCGTTCAGGCGTCGGCCGGCGCGAACCGCGCCGCCCACGCGGACTCCTCGGCGGTCAGCGACGGCTGGGGCGGGCCGTCGTACACGTCGAACTCATAGGCCGCCTCGTCGTAGACGCGGTGCAGCAGCTCTTGCAGATCGAGCCGCGCGTCCGGGTGCGGAGGGGAAAGCGGGATGGGGATCACGGGGAGGCGGTCGGCCAGCGCCAGCGGCCAGAAGCCGGCCTCCGGCCGCTCGTCGGCGCGGCTGACCAGGACCGAATAGCGGCAGTCGGGGCGATCCTCGACCGGCGGGGGCTCGCCGCCGCGCAACAGGTCGATTTCGACGAGGTTCGTCCGAGAACTCATCAAGGTCGCGCGCTTGGCGAGATACTGCGCGCGGTCGACGCTGTTCCTCCGCTTGTTCGCCGGGCTCAGCAGTTCGACCACCGTGACGACCTCGCGCGACCGGCGGTCGATGATCTCGAGATACGACTCCCGCATCACCTCGACGGGGGGCACTCGGAGTCGCGGCGGCGGCTCAAGCACGGCCGCCGCTCCCGAGGGTCGAGACGTTTGCTCCGACGGCGCGATCCCCAGATCGGCCCGGCCGACTGACGACCGCGGGCCGTCCGGGAGTTCGCGGACGTAGATATGATCGTCCACCCGCACGAGGAAGTTCGGCCTCGCCTGGGCCCCGATGACGCCGGCGCCCAGGATCAGGAACCGCTCGTGGAAGTCGTGCCAGACCACGTCACGCTCAAGGTACGGATTCATCCCCGGAAACGGCGACGGCATGATCGACCTCCTTGCGTTCGATCATACCACACGCCAGGTCGATCGCCTCCGTCACCAGAATTGGGGGACGTCCTCGCCTCCGGCGATCGAGATCAACGCCCGGAGAAACTCGGCCGGCGTGTCGGCGTTCAGGCCCCGCGC
Source organism: uncultured Isosphaeraceae bacterium (assembly GCA_937907405.1). Classification (GTDB taxonomy): domain Bacteria; phylum Planctomycetota; class Planctomycetia; order Isosphaerales; family Isosphaeraceae; genus Paludisphaera. Next base: position 9,457 of record CALCIC010000190.1, read on the forward strand.
GACGCCGTCGACGAAGCAGGCGTTCCGGCCCTTCGCGTGGGGTGGATTCGGAGCCGACCCAAGGCTCAATACCATCGCCTCGTTCGCATCCACCGGGGCCATCCAGGGGACGGCGTCCTCCTCGCCGACCTCGATCACCATGAGCGTCGACCGGGTTCCGTCCGTGATCTCCTCCAGTCGTCGGGGCCGGGTCGGATCGAAACAGCCGCCCGGCGCGACGATCGCCCGGTAAGTCGTCCCGTTCAGCGGCGGCCACCCCGACGCGGTGCGGAGCCAGGCGGGACAACGATAGACGGAAAGCTCGGCCGCGAGCGCCCTGGCGTTCGCCGGATCGTCCCAGGGCTTCGTCAGGTCGATCGACCGGTAGAGTTCTTCTTGGTCAAGGTAAGGCAGGATCAGCGTCCGCCAACTGTGCAACGGCTTGCCGGCCGCGTCCACCGTGTACGCTGGCGGCAACGCATTGTACTCTTGCTCATAGTTGTTGAGCGCCAGCGCGATCTGCTTCAGGTTGTTGACGCATTGAGCGCAGCGCGCGGCGCCCACCTTCCCAGTCCAGGGAGGGCACGGCATCAGCAGTACGATCAGGATCACGATGACGCCCAGGACCTTGACGACCTTGACGACGATCTCGACCAGGTCCGCGAGCCTCATGATGACCGCGAGTCCTCGCGACGGGCCCGACTTCGACGGGACGTCGTCGAACTCCGGGTCTCTCTCGAATTCGTCGGACATGGACGTGATTCCTGAATTCGGACCGCCGGGATCGCCCTCGTGCGGTCGCTCGCTTTAGAGCGGTTTGCTTTCAGCTCGCCGACAAGAATGGTTTGAGTTTGAAATGAGCATGTCTTGCAATAGAAGCCGTCGGTCCCACGGGTCGTGGAGTGCGGCGGCTTGCCGCCGCATCCAACACGCATCGCGCGCGGGAGCAAGCTCCCGCACTCCACAAGGGCGAACGGTCGAGTCCGGCGGCGAACTGCGCAACCCATCGGTAAACCGCTCTAGACTACGCGGTCTGCTTCGCGCCTTCCAGTAGAGATGGGAGGGCGAGGCCGGCGGCGTCGTTGCGGCGATGAGTTGCCCGCGCCGGGGACGGGGCGATACAATCGCCGCGTTCATCGTCGTCACGAACGCAATGCTCGTAACCAGGGATGCGACGCCATGAAGCTGGAACTCTCCCTTCGTACGTACTTCGCCCCATTCCACCGCTTGACGACCCTCGCGACAGTGGGCGTTTCGTCGTTCTGCCTCGTCGCCGCGGCCGCTGACGAGCCGACCTGGAAGGCCGGCGCCGCCGCCGTCGCCATCACGCCGGAGACCAGCATGTGGATGGCCGGCTACGCCTCGCGGAACCACCCGGCGGAAGGCAAGGAGACCGAGCTTTACGGCAAGGCGCTCGCTCTTGCGGACGATCACGGCGCGCGGCTGGTGATGGTCACGCTCGACCTCATCGGCGTCCCTCGCACGTTGCGGAAGAATCTGGAGCTGCGGTGCGAGGCGGCTTACAAGCTGCCGCCGGAGGGGCTGCTGCTGAACGCGTCGCACACCCACAGCGGGCCCGAGTTCCGGGTGGGGAAGCGCATGGGAGACGACGGGGACGTCGATCGGTCGAAGGAAGGCGCGGAGTACGGCCGACAGCTTGAGGACAAGCTGTTCAAGCTGATCGGCGACGCGATCGCCAAGCTTGAGCCCGCGCGGCTCGGTTACACCCACGCCCGCGCGGGGTTCGCGATGAACCGCCGCCTGCCCACGCCCAACGGCTACCAGAACAGCGCGTCGCCCGACGGCCCCGTGGATCAGGCGGTCCCGGTCCTCCGCGTCACGGGCGCGGACGGCAAATTGCGCGCGGTGCTCTTCGGCTACGCCTGCCACAACACGTCGCTCTCGCTCTACAAGTGGAACGCAGATTACGCGGGCTATGCACAAGAATATGTTCAATCCGCGCATCCCGGCGTGATCGCCCTGTTCATGATGGGCTGCGGCGGCGACCAGAACCCGTATCCTCGGAGCTCCGTGGAGCTGTGCCGGCAGCACGGCCGGGCGCTGGCCAACGCGGTGGAGACCGCGCTGGGCGTCGCGCCCCGCGACGTGCGCGGACCGCTGCGATCCGCTTATGCGGAAGTGGACCTCGATTATTCGATCGTTCCGACCCGGGAGGAGTTCGAGAAGCGGCTCGCGTCCAGCGACGCTCTCGAAGCCGGCCACGCCAAGCGGTTCCTCGCCAAGCTCGATGCGGGCGAGACGTTGGCGACGAGTTATCCCTGCCCGGTGCAGGTGATTCGGTTCGGCGACGACCTCGTCCTGGCCGCGATCGGCGGCGAGACGGTCATCGACTATTCGCTCCGCCTGAAACGCGAGCTTGCCGGCCCGGCCGCCGTCTGGATCGCCGGCTATTCCAACGACGTGATGGGCTACGTCCCCAGCAAACGCGTCCGCGAAGAAGGGGGCTACGAGGCGGAAGGGGCGATGAAGTACAGCTCGACGCATCCCGGCCCGTGGGCGACCTCGCTCGAAGAGCGGATCATCGGCAAGGTCCATGAGCTGGACCGGTCGCTCCAGGCCGCGCCGTCCGCGCCGCGATGACGGCGATCGTCGACGCCGCCGCGGCGTGCGATCGCGCCTTGGGAAGGCGCAACCGCCCCGCGGCTCAGCTCGCGACTCCGGATTCCAGATAAAAAATCATGTTCCAGAGTCGATCGATCTCGCCTCGTTCGATCACTTCGAGCGGTTTCAACCCCTCGAAGGCCGGATTCGGTGTATCAAGCCAACTCGGGATCGCCTCGGCCGCCACGACCTCCGCGAGCCGCGCGCGGAAGCGTTCGAGCTCCTTGATCCGCCGGACCGCCGGCTCGCTCAACGGCTTGCCGCTCTCCCAATCGGCGATCGCCCTCTCCGAGAACCCGGCGAGCCTCGAAAACAGCTTTCGACTCAACCCCAGCCGAATGCGGACCCCGCCGACCGCCGGCGACTGCGATGGACGATTCGAAGTCGCCTCTCCCCGGCGATCGACCTCCGAAGCAGCCACCGGAACGGTCCCCGAATTCCTCGTCGTCTGCTTCCGATTCGCCATGATCGATCTCCTCATCCGAAAGCCTATTCTAACAGTCGCGGATCAATCCACCAAGCGGTTTTGCACGCAGATTTGCATATCCCGTCAGAACCTGGGTGGAAGCTCCTCGGCACGGAGGATCTCAAGTCGGCTGGACTTTCCAAGGTGCGCGGGGAAGACGATGAGATTCGTCGCACGCTCGCTCGCAGCCGATGGAACCAACAAGCCTTCCGCCCCCGCACGGAAGGCGATGCGACCGAGGGCCTGCGTGACGGCTTCCTCTCCGGCCGTCTGCATCTCTCGCCAGGGTTCGGAAACGAGCCTTCGTCGCGACAACCGAAGCGACGATCGAACCGCTGCTTCCGTAAGGTCGATCAGACGCCGAACCGACGCGAATACAGCGACCGTCACGCGCGGCATCGCCGAATCGATCGGCAGGGCGAAGTGGAGGAAGTGAGCCAGGACCTCGTCAAGCGCCGTGTGTGGATCAAGGCTCAGATAGACGGCGGAACAGCTCCCTGGCCGATTCCATCTCGCCCCGGCAAGCCTTGCCCCAGCGCCTGTCAGCAGATCGTGGAGGTTCGCATAGCGAGGCGACGCCGAGCGATAAACGACTCCTTGAAACGCCGCTGGTCTCTGGAGCAAGCGAACAACGGCGCGTTCCAAACGCAAACTCTCCGGGTGTTCGGTCACGATCGACTCTCCATGCGCCCGCGACAGCCCGACTTCACGCGCGCCGGTTCGTCGTCCAATCTGCTCCTTGCCGCCTCCAGCAGCACGCGCACCCGTTCGACCGAGCCTTCGAGGTCGTTCTCGACGTCGTGGCCCCAGAGGCGGAGGACGGTCCAGCCCTGGCGGCGGAGGCGCTGGAAGTTGCGGCGGTCGCGGGCGCGGTTGCGCTCGATCTTGGCTCGCCAGTAGTCGGAAAGCTTGTGCTTCCACCGGGGGTAGCGCCAGCCGTGCCAGAAGTCGCCGTCTACGAACACGACGACGCGGGCTTTCGTGAACACGAAGTCCGGTTTGCCGGGCAAGAGCGCGTAGTTGCGTCGATAGCGCCAGCCCAGGCGGTGGAAGGCCGACGACAGCGTCCGCTCAAGCGACGTGTTCTTGCCCTTCACCGCCTGCATGGCCTTGCGGCGCTGTTCGGGCGTCAGGTTGTCGGCCACGGTCCGTCCTCAGCGATTCGGCGAAGATCGGCGACAAAACGTGCGCGTCGATCCAGCGGACGACCGGCACGCAGACGGCGTCGCCGAACCCGAACAGGTTCTGGATGGTGTTGTCGGCCAGCGGGAATTCTGGCGCCCCTTGCAGCCGGGCGTACTCGCGGGCCGACATCCAGCGCATCCGCAGCGTTCCCCGATCGACGGCCGCCACGATCTGCTTGCCGCTGCCCCCCCGGGGCGTCCGAAGGCAGCCGGCCACGCCGTCGAACCGGACCTCGGCGCGGGTCGCGCCGTCCCGCTTGCGGCGGAAGATCGTCCCCACGAACGTCCCGCCGGAGGCGATCATCGCGTCGATCCGCGCGCGGTGGCGATCGCTCATCATGTCATGATGTTTGGAAACGGCCGCCTCGTCCCACCACGATTGATCGTCGTCCAGGTCGATCAGTTCGGCGACGTCCGACGGCTTGCCGAGGGGCGGGGGGACGTCGAAGGCCGTCCATCCGGTCGCCAGGTCGATCGACTTCATGCGATCGACCAGCTTGGACGGACGGATGCGGCGGTCGGCGGCCTCGATCCGGCGCGTCCAGGCGTCGGCGATCCAGCCCGAGGGGGACCGCCGCGCGGCGAGAGACCGATCGAGGTCGTCGCGGACGCCCACGACGAACACGCGCGGACGACTTTGGGGGAGGAACCAGGCGGCGTCGAGCATGAAGGCGTCGAGCCAGTAGCCCAGATCCGCGAGCGCCCGCGCGGCGGTCTCGAAGTCCTTTCCCCCCGCCGACGTCACGAAGCCCGATACGTTCTCGAGCAGCACCACCTTCGGCCGACGCCCGGCCAGGGCGTCCAGGAGACGGACGAACCCGAAGAACGTCGATGAATGCGCGCCCTTGAAGCCGCGGCCATGTCCGGCGAGCGACAGGTCGACGCACGGAAACGAGGCCGTCGCCAGGAACGGTCGGCCGGTGATCCGCTCCAGGACCTCGTCGGTATTCCAGACGTCGCCCAGGTGGAAATGCCCCTCGGCCCCGAACCGGCGTTGGTAAAGCTGCTGCTTCTTGGGGTCGAGATCGTTC
>CALCIC010000191.1 GCA_937907405.1 uncultured Isosphaeraceae bacterium
GACCGCCGGCCGCGACCTGTTCGCCGCCGGCGGTCTCGCGTTTCGTTTCCGGGCCGGACGTCAGGTGTTCGAGAACTGGATGTAAATCAGGTCGTGCACGCGATCGACCCAAGCGCGGTAGTACGAGCCGTCGTTCGGGTCGGGGTCGCGGTAATACAGTTCGGGAATCCGGCTGATCGCTTGCTCGTCCCACCACGACTCGCGAACAGGGCTCCCGAGCCTGGTGAGGCTTTCTGGCTGGGGCGCTGGATTGAGCCTGGCGTTGGCGATCAGGGCGTTGATGAAGTTCTGATCGACGGGCCTGAGGACCCAGAGGAATTGCGGGTCCTTGTAGGAGTCGCAGTAATAATGCTTGACCGTTAGGCCGGGGGGAATCGACGTCCTGAAGTGGTTCCGCAGCGTCGTCTCGGGCGGTACGTACTGTGAGATCCCATTGGCTCCCGGCGACGCGCCGCAGCCCGAAATCCCAAGGCAGAGCCATGTGGCGACGAGACCGGCGATTCTCAAGGAGCGTTCTCCGTTGCCTTCAAGGAGTCGCGGGAGTCGAGAGGATCGGAAAGGAGAGGAGTCGCCGAGGTCCTCGCGCCGCCCCGGCGCGCGGACCAACTCGGCGAGCGAGAGGAGGAGGCCGACGAACCGCATGAGGGGTTTCCGCCAGGGCTTACTTGGGGGGCGTGATCTTCGTGGTCGGGCCGACGGAGACGATGGTCATGGGCCAGAGCGGCCAGTCGTGGAGCAGGCGGCGGACCTGATCGAGCGAGACCTTCGAGAACGCGTCGAGTTCCTGCTCGATCGACAGGTACGAGCGGCGGTAGACCCAGTGGAAGCCGAGGGACGACAGCCTTCCCATGGGGCGTTCGCTCCGCAGGACGGACCGGGCGAGCACCTTGTTCTTGGCTCGGGTCAGTTCTTCCTGGGTGACGCCGTCCGCGCCGACGCCGCGATACACGTCGGCGACTCGCGCCAGGTTGGCCTGGGCGTCCTGGGGCTCGCAGCTCAGGAAGGTGTAGTAGCCTCCCGCCTGGTTGTAGTCTTGATAGCTCAGCTCGGCGCCGTCGGCGTGGCCGGGGTCGATCAACTCCCAGTAGAGCCGCGAGCTGGTGTGGTCGCCGAGGATGGTCGCCAGCAGGTGCGCGGCGTAGCGGTCGTCGCTTTCGAGGGGGGGGCCGTCGCTGACGCCGACGACCGTCTGCTGCTGGTCTTCCTCGCGGAGGATCGCCTCGAACGACCGGGTCCCGCGGACCGGGTCGGCCTGACGGGAGGCGGGCTCGCCGCGCCACTCCTTGCAGTGGCTGGAGGCCAGCTCGACGAGTCGGTCCCAGTCCCCCTTGCCGGCGAAGCCCAGGACGATGTTCGCCGGGCTGTATCGGCTGGCGAAGTACCTTCGCATCTCGTCGGCGTTCATCGCGGTGATCGAATCGACGGTGCCGAGGATGCTGTTGCCCAGCGGGTGGGCGCCGAAGTGGGCGGCCTTGGCGGCCTCGTAGGCGACCGACATCGGGTTGTCGAGGTACATCCGGATCTCTTCGATGATCACCTTCTTCTCGGTCTCGAAGTCCTCCTCGCGGAGCGTCGGGCGGAGGATGTCGGACAGGACGTCGAACGCCCGGGGGAGGTACTCGGGCAGGCAGGTGACGTGGTAGAAGGTGTCTTCCTCGGAGGTCTGCGCGTTGTGCTTGGCGCCGACCTTGTCGAAGTCGCGGTTGACGGCCAGGGCGTCCCGGCGCTCGGTCCCCTTGAACGTCATATGTTCAAGAAAGTGGGAGACGCCGGCGAGCGCGGCGCTCTCGTCGCGGCTGCCGGCCTTGACGAAGAACCCCGCCGCGATCGAGTGCGCCTGGTCGTTCAGCTCGGCGATCACTTCCAGCCCGTTGTCCAGCGTCGTCTGATGAAATCGCATGGGGGTTCCCAACCGTTCGAGTTTCAATTCAATTCGGGAGAGGGGGATCGACCGATCGATCAAGCGGGAAGCTTGACCTCCAGCCGGTTGGGGCCGAGCGTGAGGACCGTCAGGTCGTCGAGGATCAAGAGCCGCCGGGCGTAGTCCGAGACGGATTCGGGGGTGAGCGCGTCGAGCGCGGCGGAGATCTCGGCGAGGGGGCGGACGCGGTTCAGGAAGTACCAGTCGGAGGCCAGGGCGCTCGACCGGCTCATGCTCGATTCCTGGGCCATGATCAGCGAGCTTTTGAGCCCGGCCCGCATCGTGTCCAGCTCTTCCAGTTCGACGCCGCCGGCCGCCAGGCGGTTCAGCTCGGCGAGCATGACGTCGAGGGTCTCCTGGGCGCGTTCGGTCGAGGTGCCGGCGTAACAGAGCATGGCCCCTCGCTCGCGTTGGCCTTCGTAACTGGCGTACACCGAGTAGCAAAGCCCGCGCTTCTCGCGGATCTCGGTGAAGAGCCGGGCCGACGAGTAGCCGCCGAGGATCGCGATGGTGGCGCGGGTGCGGTAGTAATCGTCGCTGTCGACCGTCGCGGCGGGCAGGGCCATGGCGATCTGGATCTGCTGGGTCTCGCGGCTGAGATGGTCGCGGCGAGGGCCGCCGGGCCGCTCGACGAGCCAGGGGTCCGACCGGGGCTTCCAGTCGTCGAACAGCCGGCCGACCGCGTCCCTGAGCACCGGCCAGTCGATGGCGCCGGCCACCCCCAGGATCGCGCCGTTGGGGCGGTAGGTCGCGTCGTGGAACGCCCGGAGGTGCTCCGGCGTGATCCTGGCGACGTCCTCGGCGGTCCCCGGCGACGGCCGTCCCCAGGGTTCGGGGAAGTGCCGCCGCCGCAGCTCATAGATGACCTTCGTGCCCGGATCGTCGTCCAGGCTCCGCAAGTTCTGAAGGCATAACGCGCGGATCGGATCGACCTCGTCCTCGTCGAACCGGGGACGAAGCACCATGTCGGCGAAGAGACCCAGCGCGGGGATCAGGTTGCGACCCAACGTCGCCGCCGCCAGACTGGTGTGCAGCGTCTGCGCGCTCTCGGAGTGACTCACGCCCAGATCGTCGAGCGCCCCCAGCAATTCATGGCTGTCGCGGTCC
>CALCIC010000192.1 GCA_937907405.1 uncultured Isosphaeraceae bacterium
GAATACCGGGCGCTCTACGGGATTCGGAGCAAGAACCACCCCGTCTCGGGCTTGTAGCAGCAGGGGGAATGGCTGGAAGCCCCGTTCTGGGTCTGGAGGGCCGGCCGCCCTCGCCGCCGGCCGCTGCTGGCGCGCCAGGGCTCCCGGACGATCGAGCTGCGGATCTCCGGCGAGGACGAGCCGTTCCTGGAGCTTCCCCTCTCGGCCGACCGCGAGGCCTGTTGCGCGGTCGACCGCCTCCGCGAGTTGCACGCGACCCCGATCCGACTCAGGACCCGGGCGCTCACGACCACGATGTTCAGCCGTTGCCTGCTCGGCGACCTGTTCATCCACGGCATCGGCGGCGCCAAGTACGACGAGCTGGGCGACGCCATCACCGGTCGCTTCCTCGGCTTCGATCCTCCCGACTTCCTGACGCTTTCCATGACCGCATGGCTCGGCCTGGCCGAGCATTCCACCTCCCCGACGACCTTGACGGCCCTCGACCGCTCGATCCGGAGCCTGATCTACAACCCGGATCGGCATATCCCCGAACCCTGGACCGACGACCAGCGTAGTTTGATCCAGGCGAAGCGCGCGGCGATCGGCCGGGACGTCTCCACCCATGCGGAGCGGATCGATCGGTTCCGAGAGATCCGGCGGATCAACGAGGCGCTCGAGCCCGACGTCCTGGACCAGCTCGCGAGGCTTCGAGACGACCGCCGGCGCGTCGTCCAGGACCTGGAAGCCAACCAGGTCGCCCACAACCGGGAATTCTCGTTCGTCCTTTATCCGCATGAACGGATCCGGGACTTGATGACGGGCGTCGAGCGGGGGGTGTGAAACGGCCTGAACGAGGGGGGGCGGTCGCTTCGGGGTTGCGACTGTGCCCGACGCGCCGGTTTCAGGTCGGAAAATGCGTCGGTCACCCGTTCTTTTTGCGGCGGAGGCCGATTCCAGGCCGTACAATATGAGCAAGGCGCCGTGTCATGAGTAGCGTTGGATCTTCTTGTTCCACCGTAGACAGTCCTCGCCCATTGCGGCGCGTCCCCAAGATGGTCGACTCGATGAAAGCGTCCACGCCGGGGACCCGGCTTCCATTCCGTCGCGGCTCGGTTGAATACTGCCTGGGGACCGAGGCCGACCACGAAGCCGTCTACCAGACGTTGCTGCACGTCTTTCACGGCCCCGACCGCGAGGCGTACCTCGGCGCGCTGAGCGACCCCGCGTATCGCCCCGACCAGCGGCTGCTCGTCAAGGTCGACGGCCGAATCGTCAGCCACGTCCACCTGACGGAACGCGAGATCCGCTACGGCTCGGTGAAACTGGCGATGAATGGCGTGATGTGGGTCGGCACCTTGCCGGAATATCGGGGCCTGGGGTTCGCCCAGAACCTGATGCGGCTCGCCGACGAGCGGTCGCGGGCGACCGGCGCGGCGGTCCAGGCGTTGACGACCGGAATGCCGCAGTTCTACCGACCGCTCGGGTGGGGCGTCTGCGGGCGGCAGACCCACGGCCTGACCCTGAGCCGCAACCTTCCCCAGGCGTCCGACGGCGTCGTCGAGGGCAAGGGGGGCGCCTGGCACGTCCGCCCCTGGAGGCAGGTGGAGCTCGGGGATCTGATGCGGCTCCACGACCTTCAGTTCGGCGCGACCACCGGCTCGGTGGTCCGCTCCGAGGAATACTGGCGGTGGTTGATCGGCCGCCGCTACGCGCACGTCATCTGGGTCGCCTGCCAGGGCGAGTCGGTGCGCGGCTACGCGTTCGTGAAGGACCACCGCGTCCTGGAAACAGCCTCCGATCCGGCGCATCCGACGGCCCTTCGCGCCCTACTGGGCCGGATCAGGGCCGAGGCCCTGGAGCGCGCGTATCCCGAGGTGATCGTCCACGCCCCGGTCGACCATCCCGTGCTCGACGTCTATCGGACGGCCTCCGGGCGGGTGCTCGATCAGGACTCGGCCGACGGCCAGGTTTCGATGTACCACATCCCGGACGTCGGCCGGTTCCTCAAGGCGATCCTTCCCGAGTTGACGCTGCGCGTCGCCCATTCCGGAGTCGCGTCCCCCCTCGAATTGGGGGTCACCGTCGCGGATCAGCGCTGGTTGATCCATATCGAGGGCAAGAGCTCGCGCGTCGAACCCGACAAGCTGAGCCGCCGCCACCTGACCCTGACCCCGGCGACGTTCGTTCGACTGGCGATGGGCCAAATCGGCATCGACGCGGCCGCCGCCGAGGAGAACTTCTCCGCATCGACCGCCACGGCCCTCGACGCCGCCCGCATCCTGTTCCCCGTCCAGCCGGTCTGGCGGAGCCCGCTCGACGCTGCGACCGCCTGATTCCGGCTCTCGACTCGGATCGATCCCCGACGGCCGTTCGCGAATGGCGGCCGGCCGTCGGAGGAGAGGCTTTTAATGGGGCGGAAGCTGCTTCCGGAAGAAGTACTTCCTGACGGGCTTTGAGTTCAAGTAGGCCACGAACGCGGCGTAAAGGATCAGGATGGCCACGCCGCCCTTGATTCGATTCTGGTCAAGCCGGTCGCTGACCGGCTTCCACTGGGTCGCCGCGAGATCGTCGGCGTTGGGATCGTTGTCGACGACCTGAGTCTGGGTCACGACGTCCGCCGAATCGGCGACGTTCGCCTCGACGATCGGCAGGACGATCATCCCGATCACATTGACGATGGCGCCGAGGGTCAGGGCCAGGATGAGAACCTTGACCGACCTCCCTCGGAGGAACTGCACCGCGCCATAGTCGGCAAGGGTTTCCATCACCGCCAGCGCAAC
>CALCIC010000193.1 GCA_937907405.1 uncultured Isosphaeraceae bacterium
GCTCCCCCGGGCCCCGGATCGGATCCGCCGGGATGGTCCGGTCGACCCCATCGACTCTGCATTCATTCCGCCTGGCGCTCGTCCTGGATCTCATGCCCGCAAGCCTTCAGAATCGCCAAATCATGCCGAGAAGAGTCGGCGACCCTCATCGATCAGGGCCGAAACCCGGTTGATTCGCGGCGAAAACTACGAGTTTCGGGCTAACGCCAGAAAAAGGACTTGCAGATCACGCCCCCTGCTGGTATTAGATTGGGGAATGCATGTCCGGGCGCATCCAGGACGCAACGGACTCATACCCTTCCCCGAGGTGTTGCAGAAATCGATCACGGGTCGCGCGAACCAGACTTTACGGCATCAAAATTGCCATTCGTTCATCTCATTCCGAGATGATCTCATCCGTCGCCCCCAGCAATCCATAGGTCAGATGCGCATCATCGGGGGTCGCGGTCGTCGCAACGAGACGTCTTTGATGAAGGAATCGTGGATTCGTGTTGACGAACGACCGGCGGCTGCTATGATGGATGTGTCCAGTCACACGAGGGGTGATTTCGATCGCGAAGATTCGGACGCCGCTCAACACGGGGTTCGAGTCGTCGGGCGTTCGATTGCGATTGAGGAGGAATCGAGGATGGAATCCGATCTGGTTGTCAATGGTGCGATCGTGGATTCCTGGATTGAACCATCCCGGGATTTCGATGATTCCCCGCGACTGGTGCTTCAAGTCGCCCCCAAGGGCCGCCCTCGGGATCTGATTTTCGTCGAAGCGGAGGCCTCGCTGATCCCCGACGGGGGATGGTTCGAGGATCTGAGCGAGAACACCTGCCACGGCAGTCCGGTGCTGGCGATCGGCCGTCGGATGCTCAACGGCTTCGTGACCGCGACCTGCCTGCAACTGGTTCGCTGAGTCGGGTCGTCTCGTCCGTCTCGCACGGGGGGACGCGTCGCCGGCTCGGTTCCGCGTCGCGGTTGTTGGTCGTTCGGTTGCACCGGGTGTTCATCAATTCCCAAAATCGCCCGCCGTCATGCCGCCGCTCTCCCGCCTTCTTCGCTATACTCGTACTCGATCCAAACCGAGTTGAGAAATCGCCGCGTCGAGCGAATCCGCCGGCGAGGCGCCCACGCAGAATCGACGCCGCAACGAGTGGGGAGCGAGCGATGCAAGCCGAGAGCAAGGCCGCCGGAACGCGCCGGCGAGGACGTCCGACGGGTTCGAGGCTTCGCCTCGCCGCGTCGGCGATTTCAGCGATCCTGGCGATTTCGCCGTGCTTCGGAACCGTAACGGCCCAGGAGCCGTCGACGCCGAAGGCCGGCCCCGCGCGGCTTCACGAGCGGGTCGAGGGGGTGCTGGGGACGGCCGGGTTCGCCAACGCGCACTGGGGTCTCCTGGTGGTCGACCGCAAGACGGGCGAGACGGTCTACGAGCGGAACCCCGACCAGCTTTTCGCTCCCGCCTCCGTCACCAAGCTGTTCACGACGGCCGCCGCCCTGGTCGAGCTGGGCGCCGACCATCGGTTTCAGACGCCGGTGGTGCGGCGGGGGGAGGTCGACGACAAGGGCGCGCTCCAGGGGGACTTGATCCTGATCGCCCAGGGGGACCTGGCGATGGGGGGGCGGACCGGCCCCGACGGACACCTGCTGTTCAAGGACGAGGACCACACGTACAGTCGCGGCCAGTTGGTGGAGACCGACCCCCTGGCCGGGCTGGAGCACCTGGCGCGCGAGGTCCAGGCCGCGGGGATCAAGCGGATCACCGGCGAGGTGATCGTCGACGACCGCCTGTTCGATCGGGCCCCCTCGTCGGGGAGCGGGCCGGGGCGGGTCAGTCCGATCGTGATCAACGACAACCTGGTCGACGTCGTGATCCAGGCCGGCAAGGCCCCCGGCGAGCCGGCGACGGCGTCGCTCACGCCGGTCACCGACTACGTCAAGATGGACGCCCAGATCGAGACGATCGACGCCGACGGCGAGGCCGACGTCCAGGTCGAGACCGCGGGGCCTCGGCGGTTCACCGTCCGGGGCCGCGTGCCGGCGGGCCGTGCGGCGATCGTGGCCACCCACGAGATCGACGACCCCGCCTCGTTCGCCCGCGCGCTCTTGATCGAGGCCCTCCGCCGCCACGGCGTCCGGGTCGACGGGTCGCCGCTGGCCGGGAACCCCGCCGCCGACCTCCCCTCGCCGTCGGCGACCAGGGCCCTGCCCAAGGTGGCCGAATACACGTCCCCCCCGTTCCGCGAGTTCGTCCGGGTGATCCTCAAGGTGAGCCACAACCTGCACGCGAGCACCCTCCCGCTGCTGCTGGCCGCCCGCGCGGGCGAGCGCTCGCTCAAGGCGGGCCTGAAGCGCGAGGGGGAGCTGCTCAAGACCCTGGGGGTCGACCCCAGGACGATCTCGTTCGGCGGCGGCGCCGGCGGGACGCCTTCCGA
>CALCIC010000194.1 GCA_937907405.1 uncultured Isosphaeraceae bacterium
GCCTGCTGGCGACCAAGATCAGCTTCATCAACGAGATGGCCAACCTCTGCGAGGCTTACAAGGCCGACGTCAACGACGTCCGCCGGGGGATCGGCCACGACCAGCGGATCGGCTTCCACTTCCTCCATCCGGGGGTCGGCTACGGCGGGAGCTGCTTCCCCAAGGACATCCGCGCCGTCATCCACATGGCCCAGGCGCGCGGCCTGCCCGCCCGGATGATGGCGGCGGTCGACGAGGTCAACGAGGCGCAGAAGCAGGTGCTGCACGCCAAGCTGGTCAGCCACTTCAACGAGGGGCTGCGGGGCAAGACGATCGCGGTCTGGGGCCTGGCCTTCAAGCCCCGCACCGACGACGTCCGCGAGGCGCCCGCCCTGGTCCTGATCGACGCCCTGCTCCGCGACGGCGCCGAGGTCCGGGTCCACGACCCCGAGGCCATCCCCAACGTCCGGGCGATCTACGGCGACAAGCTGACCTATTGCGACCGCCCCTACGGCGCGCTCGAGGAGGCCGACGCCCTGGTGATCGCGACCGAATGGAACGAGTTCCGCAACCCGGACTTCGACGTGATGATCCGGCTGCTCCGCAAGCCGGTCGTCTTCGACGGCCGCAACGTCTACGACCCCGACCGCATGACCGAGCTGGGTTTCACCTATTACGGCGTCGGCCGGGTCGAGCCCGCGACGGCCGGGGCCGGGGCCGGGGCCGGGGCGGACCGCCACGCCTGAGCCAGCCAATCCAGGCCGACCCGGGCGCAGAGGTTGGCGACCGCCCCCCGGGCCGACGCCTGGTCGAGACGGACGACCGATTCCTCAAGGATCGGCCCGATCACCATCGGGTCGATCGCCTCGCGAATGCGAGCGACCGCCTTCGCCTCGCGCGCGGCCGCTTCCGGCTGGTTCATCTTGGACAACGCCCGCGCCAGGCCGTAGTGCGACCGCCAGTCGTGGGGAAGCTCCTCCAGGGCCCGGCGGAATGCGTCGGCGGCCGGCTCGGGGCGGCGGTCGACGTCGAGGTTCAGCCGCCCCACCAGCCGCCAGTACCGCGCGTCTCGGCCGTCGACGGGCCAGGCGTCGAGCACCGCGCGAAACGCGTCGTCCTCGCGGCCGTCGGCCAGCAGGATCGCCAGCGCCTCGCGCGCCCCGACGTGGTCGGGACGGCTCCTGGAAAGGGCTTCGAGTCGATCGCGGCGGGTCCGGCGGTCGGGATCGTCGGATCGGGGATCGGCGCCGATCCGCCGCAAGAGGGCCGCTTCGGCGTCGACGTCGGTCGGGTCGGCCGCCAGCCAACGGTCGAGCGTCGTCCGCGCCAGGTGGTCGGGCAGTTCGGTCAGGGCCGCGAGGGTGACCTCGCGGAGCAGGCTCGCGCGATCGGCGGCGGCGACGAGGTCGACGGCCCGCCGACCGACGCTCAGCACGTCGACCTGGCGATCCTCGACGCGCTGGATCATGGCCAGGAGCAGCCAGGCCGGCGCCTCGTCCGGCGCCGCCGCCACGGCCTTCCGCAACGCGGCCTCCGCCTGCCCCGCCCGGCTCGCCGCCAGGCACGCGCTGCCTTCTTTCAGGAAGGTCGCCGACGAGGCGTCGGGCGACGCGTTGATCCGCCGCCAGAGCGACGTCGCCTTTTCCCAATCCTTGGCCTCGGCGGCGGCCTCGGCCTGGAGCATCAGGCTACGGCGGTCGCCGCGACTCAGCCAGAGGCCGAGCGCCGAGACGACCGCGGCCAGGACGACGACCGCGGTCGCGATGCGACGGCCGCTCCCGCTCCGAGTCTCTCGACCCGTTCGGTTCGGCTGCGAACGCGCGCGCTGGGGGGACGGTCGAGGAGGCGGGGGCGTGGAGCGTCGACGAGCCATGCGGACCTCGAAATGCGAGCCCGAAGCGCCAGCGAGCGAATTCGTCTGATCGGAATCGAAGCGCGGGCGTTCCGAAGCCGGTCAGTCCAGGACGAACGTCGGCGGGTCGGCGTCTTCGTGGCGGATCTCGTCGACCGGGTCTTTCTTGCCCCATCCGGCGTAGAGCTGGTTGGGGGCATTGAGGACGAGGCCGGGGATCTCGCCGACGTTGCGGTAAGCGTGGACGACTCCGGGGGGAATCCAGACGGCGGCCGGCTTCGACTGGCCGAGCACCTCGACGTACCTGCGGCCGTACGTCTTGCTGTCGGGCCGGGCGTCCCAGAGGTAAAGCTTGAAATCCGACGGGCCCAGGAACGCGAAGCCGTCGGTCTGGTCGACGTGCTCGTGCGGCCCGCGCGCCACGCCCGGCAGGGTCGAGGAGATGTAGGTCATCACCGGCCACCGATCCTTGGCGAGATCGTCGTGGCGGAAGACCTCGATCAGCCATCCTCGGCTGTCGGAGTACGTCTTCAAATAGCGGATCTCGACGCCCTCGATTTCGCCGTCGACGTAGTTGATCGTATCAGCCATGCTTCAACCTTCGGGCCGTCGCTCTCGACCGCCCCTCCCTTTGTCTCGTAACCCGGCCGACCCGCCCCGGCGGCGGAATCCTCCGTTTCCAGTCGAGTATAATACCTTTTCTCGATCGGACTTGACACGTCAACACCGGGGGGAGATTCCCAAGTTTCGGCGGAGTTGAACCCCCCCTTTCCTTCGGTGATCCTCGGCGGCCGCCGCGACCAGACGCCGTTCACCACGACCTGGCCCGAAGGAATCGCCAATCCCCAGATAATTACTGTACGTCTGTTGACTTCGCGTCGATAACTGGTTCCAATCCCCGATTCCGGGTGGGCCCTGTCGATCAACCTATACTCGCCACGTTTCTTCGGAGGACCTTGCATGCCTAAAGTCGTGGTTCGCGCCTTTGGCTGTTCCCTGGATGGTTTCGGAGCCGGCCTTCAACAAAGCCAGTCCGCACCATTCGGCAAAAACGCCTTCCAGATCATGAACTGGTTCCTCCCTACCCGGACTTTCAAGTCCATGCGCGGCGGGGAGGGGGGAAGCACGGGGCTGGACGACGGCTACGCGGCCAAGGCCTTCGACGGCGTGGGGGCTTCCATCATGGGCCGCAACATGTTCAGCCCCCTTCGCGGTCCCTGGGCTGACGAGGACTGGAAGGGCTGGTGGGAAGACGACCCTCCCTTCAAGCACCCGGTCTTCGTGCTGACGCACCATCCTCGGCCCCCCCTGGAGTTCAAGAACGGAACCACCTTCCACTTCGTCGAAGGCTCGCCGGAACAGGTCCTGAAGCAAGCCCAGGCCGCGGCCGGCGGCAAGGACGTCAAGATCAACGGCGGCGTCTCCACGGTTCGGGCCTTCTGGAAAGCCCGCCTCGTTGATGAACTGCATCTGGTCATGGCGCCGGTTTTCGTGGGGGAAGGCGAGCGTCTCCTGGGCGGACTGGGGGTAGAGGAAGACTACCAGGTGGCCGGCTTCGAGGCTTCCGAAGCGGCCGTGCATTACAGGATCGCCAAGAAACGCTAGAAAATTTCAGGCGGCATCGAGTCCATGGATCTGAAGGCGAGGTGA
>CALCIC010000195.1 GCA_937907405.1 uncultured Isosphaeraceae bacterium
CGGTTTTTTCGGCTACCTGAAATGGGTCGTCGGTTCGAGCGCCCCCGATGCGTACATCAATCAGTTCCTCGGCCCAAAGCCGACGCTCGCGCAGACGCTGGAAACCGCCGGCGACATGCTTTGGAACGGCCTGGGGGCGTGGCCGTTCCTCGCCCTCTTCGCGCCGGGGGCGGCGGTCCTCTCCGTCCCCTGGATCTGGTCGTTGTGCAACGGCCGTTGGGCGCTTCGGCTGTTGTCGGGCGAGGCGTGGCACCACGTCCGATACGCCGCGCCGATGGTCGCGACGCTGCTCGCCGCCGGTCTGCTCGGATACTCTCGCTGGGCGAACTGGCTCTCGAAGCGGTGGGGAGGCTCGCTGGTTCTGGCGGCGAGCTGGTCGCTCGCCGCGGTCCTGCTCATCACCGGACTTTACCAGGTCGTCGGCCGGATGGAAGGGATTCCGGTCGCGGTCGCCACCGCCGACGTGGAGCCGTTCTGGCGGTTCGCCCGTCAGGTCGGGCCCGACGACGGCGTGCTTGCGGCCTACGAATTCACCGCTCCTCTTTCCTCGCGGAAGCTGTTGTACAGCTACATCATGGACGCCAACAAGCCGCGCGGGTTCCCCCGGCTCGGCCCCGAGTTCCGCTGGATGTTCATCCGAGGGCAGGGGCTCGACACGCGATACTTCACCGACCAGGGGTTCACGATCGTCTACCGAGGCGAGACCCTGATCGTCCTCCGTCGCGCCGAGGTCGATTGAATCGACCGAGAGAGTCGACTGGTTCGGCGCGGACGACCGAGTACAATGGGCCGCATGAACGCCATCGTCGTCGTCTGCAACAGTCTGCACCTGGGATTCTTGGGTGCTTATGGCAACGCCTGGATCGAGACGCCCCACCTCGACCGCTTGGCCGCGCAGGGCGTGGTCTTCGACCACCATTTCCCGGAGAACCTGACCACGCTCCCCACGAGGCGGAGCTGGTGGACCGGACGGTACGGATTTCCCAACCCCGAGCTGGGCTGGACGCCGTTGGAGCCGGACGAGACGATCCTGCCCGACTTGCTCTGGAACCAGGGGGTGCGCACCGCCTTGATCTCCGACGTCCCCTTGCTCCGCGAGACGGGCATGGGCTATGGACGCGGGTTCGACGAGGTGATCTGGGTTCGAGGCCAGGGCTACGATCCGTTGATCCCGGCGAACGACCCCCGGGCGCGCGGCGTCGGCCTGGAGGACGAACCCGGCCTGCGACTCCCCGACGACGAGCCCGAGCAGCGGGAACTCTGGAAAACTCGGTGGGAGCAGTTCCTCCGCAATCGAAAGGCGCTCAAGACCGAAGACGAGGAGAACAGCGGCGTCGCGCGGACCGTGAAAACGGCCGTCGACTGGCTGGAGCGCCGCAAGGACGAGACCGACCCGTTCCTCCTCTGGCTCGACCTGTTCAGCCCGCACGGCCCCTGGGACCCGCCGGCCGAATATCGCGACCAATACGCGACGATCGAGCCCGACGAGTTCGAGTCCGACGACGAAGGCGACCTCGTCGACGAGATGCTCGAAGAGGAGCATCAGATCGACATCGAGGACGTGGCCGTCCTGCTCGACGTCCCCGCCGGCGCGGTGGGGGACGTGCTGACCGAGGCCGAGTTGTTTCGGCTGCGGCGGACCTACGCCGGGACCGTCACGCTGGTCGACCGCTGGCTCGGCGAGTTGTTCGAAGCCCTCGAACGCATGGGCCGGATGGAAGACACGCTCTTGGTCTTCACCAGCGACCAGGGCGAGCCGCTGGGCGAGCACGGCTACGTCCGACGGTTTCGCCCCTGGCTGTACGAGGAGCTGATCCACACCCCGTTGATCGTCCGGATGCCCGGCGGCAAGTACGGCGGCGGCCGGCATCAGGCGATCGTCCAGACGGTCGACCTGCTGCCCACTCTACTCGAGTTCTTCGGCGCTCGTCATCCCAAGGACGCGCCGCCGTTGCACGGCGGCGACATCCTTCCATTGATCCGAGGCGAGCAGACGAAGATCCGCGACTACGCATGCCTGGGAATGGACGCCGAGGAGTTCGCCATCCGAACCCACCACTGGCATCTGGTCCTTCCCCTGACCAACGACCCCGAGGAGCCGAGGCTCAGCGAGCTCTACCGCAAGCCCGAGGACCGTTGGGACCAGAACAACGTCATCGAACAGCATACCGAGGTCGCCGAGCACCTCGAACTGGCGCTCAGGAGGTTCGTCGAGGCCCTGGGCCGCGACGCGCTCGACGACCTGTTTCCCCTCCGAGACGTGGCTCGGTTCAGCCAGTAGACCCGAGTCGGAACAGCGACCACGACGGCGACTGCGTCTGAGCCTGCGGGGTAGGGGCCGGCGGCCGCACCTGCGGCGAGGGCAAACCTTGCGCCGAGGGGATCGGACCAGTTCCCGCGCCGCCGCATGCATGGCAGCGGCCCTTGCCCGCCAGCATGTCCTTCAAGCTCTGGATGTGCTTGCAAATGTGGGCGTGCTTCCACTGCCGGTACTGGTCGATTCGTTCGTGAAGCCTGGTGACCAGGACGCACGGCTTCTTGACCTGGCACGCGGGCGGCGGGCTCTGCGGCGAGGGCGCGACGAACGCCTGCTGCGCGGTCGGCGCCACGTACTGCTGGCTCGGCGGAGGGCCCGAGGGCCTGGGCGGGCTCGCATGGTAAGACGTGGGCACGAGGACCGGCGGCAGCTCCGCGGGGCCCTGGGGCGACGGGAACACACCCGGATGATGGGTATGCCGATGCTCGGTTTGCCGCGGCCGGAACCATTTCAGCAGCGACCAGCGATGGGGCGTCGAAACGTCCGACGGCCGCGCGTCGACGAGCGTCCGGCCGCTCTCCCAGCCTGCCTGGGGCGCCGCGACGATCTGCGGAGGAGCCTGAACCGTGGGGGATGGAACCGAGGGCTCCACGGCGGCCGCGGCCGCCTCCGAGGGGGGAGCGACAGGCGAGGAAGGCGCCGGCGCCTCGGGCGCGTGCTCGTCCGGCGCGGTCGGGGGCGTCGCCTCGTCGCCCGACTCGGCCGGTTTGACCGCTTCGGCTGGCTCGACCGCCTGGGGGACGGCTGGAGGCGTCGTTTCGATCGGCGGCGGTGGAGGCGTCTGGCTCACCCGGGGCGACGGCCGCACCGGAGGAGGCGGAGGCGTCTGAGCCACCGTCACGAGATCCGGGTCCGAAGCTGGATCTTGACGAACGAGTGGAGGCGGACCGGCGTCTTCAGCGGGATCGGCCTCGGCTCGCCGTCCGGTCGTTGACGCGTTGCGAGCGTCAGGAGCGGGTTCGGACAGAACGTCGGGGGGGGGCTGAGTCGAGAATCGCTCCAGGAACGGACCGGGGCCGGGGCGCGGCGTCGGCGCGGGGAGTTCCGTCGGCGCTTGCTCGTCGACGAACGTCGGTGTCGGCGTCAAGGTCGGCGCTTTCGGCTCGTCCCACATTCGCACGGGCAGGACGGAATCGTCGTCCGTCTTCCGTGGGCGTGCGAGGCGGG
>CALCIC010000196.1 GCA_937907405.1 uncultured Isosphaeraceae bacterium
GAAGGGGGTCGAGGGGGTCTATCGGTTCCTGGGACGGGCCTGGCGGATGATCGTCGACAACGAGGCCGAGGAGGTCCGGCTCGATCCCAGGGTCAAGGACGCGCCGCAAACGCCCGCGCAGGCGAAGCTGGTCGCGAAGACCATCGCGGCGGTCGGCGACGACTTCGAGGCGCTCCGGTTCAACACGGCGATCAGCCGGCTGATGGAGTTCGTCAACGGCTTCACCGGCGCCGAGGTTCGGCCGAAATCGGCGATGGAGACCTTCACGCTGCTGCTCGCCCCGTTGGCTCCCCACGCGGCCGAGGAACTCTGGCGCGTCCTCGGCCACGAGGGGACGCTCGCCTACGAGCCCTGGCCGACGTTCGACCCGGCGCTGCTCAGGGACGACGAGGTCGAGATCCCGGTGCAGATCATGGGCAAGCTTCGCGGCAAGATCGTCGTCCCCGCCGACGCCGACGCCCAGGCGATCGAAGCCGCCGCCCGCGGCGACGACCGCATCGCCGCCCAACTCGCCGGCAAGACCGTCCGCAAGGTCGTCGTCGTTCCCGGCAAGCTGATCAACTTCGTGGCGAATTAGGACCGCCTCAATCGTCGTACAGGTCGTCGAGGTTGAAGTCAGGGGGGAGTTGATTGACCTGGATCGAATGGATCCCCCCCTGGACGTAGCCCTTGGGCTGTTCGTCGAGCCGGCGCGGGGGAGGTTCGGAAGCGGCCCCGGGCTTGGGATCAGGCTCGGGGGCCTCGGGCTCGGCGTGATCGGGGATCGTCTCCGCGCTTCCGGGGAGCGCGCCCTGGGTCTTGCCGAGCGACATGACGGGGCGTTGCTTGTCGGTCAGGTGGCCGCCGTCGAAACGCTCGCCGATGTAGTAGCGGCGGACGTCGGCGTTGTTGAGGATCTCCTCGCGGTTGCCGTAGGCGAAGACCCGGCCTTCGCGGACCACATAGCAGCGATCGGTGACCTCCAGGGTCTCGCGGAACTGGTGGTCGGTCAGGAGGATTCCGATGTTGTAGGTGTCCACCAGGTCGCGGATCTGCTCCTGGATCTCGGCGACCGTCTTGGGGTCGATGCCCGCGAACGGCTCGTCGAGCATGATCAGCTTGGGGTTGGTGATCAGCGACCGCGCGATTTCGGTTCGCCGACGCTCGCCGCCGGAGACCCGACGGGCCTGCGTCTTGCGGATCTCGGTCAGGCCGAACCGGTCGAGCAGATCGTCGAGGCGATCCTTGCGCTGCTTGCGGGTGAGGTCCTTGCGAGTCTGAAGGATCGCCCGGAGGTTGTCCTCGACCGAGAGCTGCCTGAAAACACTCGAGTCCTGGGCGAGATAGCCCATGCCGGCGCGGGCGCGGAGGTACATCGGCAGTCGGGTGATGTCCTTGCCGTCGAACTTCACCGAGCCGCCGTCGCAGTCGATCAGGCCGATGGTCATCCGGAAGCTGGTGGTCTTGCCCGCCCCGTTGGGGCCGAGCAGGCCCACGACCTCCCCCTGATCGACGTCGAACTCGACGCCGTTGACGACCTGCCGGCGGCCGTACCACTTCTCCAAGCCTCGAACTTCCAAGAGCGGCATCGGTCGATCCTCCATGATCGCGGCGCGGATGGAACGTCTTCGATCCGGGCGAGTCCCGGCGCGGGTCGGGTCGGGTCGGGCCTCAGCGAATCCAGCGCATCCGCTCGAAGTAGGGGCGGAACGGGATTCGTGAATCGCGGCTGACGCGGACGTCGGGGCCGAACGGAACGCCGTGCGGCCAGTAGACGAAGAACGCCTTGCCGGTCACCATCCGGCGGGGGACTTCCCACGATTCGCGGTCGTTCGGGTCCCACTCGCGGTCGGCCGAATCCCAACCCCGGCTGTCCTTGCTCCTGGGACTGTTGTCGCCCATCATCATAAATCGGTCTTCGCCCAGTTCATACTCCTCATGCCGGACGTTGGCCAGGGCGGGAAAGCCCGACGGATCGGCGAGGAAGTCGAACAGCTCCACGGGGGTCCGAGGATATCGATCTTCCCAAACCGGGCCGTAGTCGTGCCTTCCCGGAGTCTGGGTATAGTAGATATCGCGTTTCAAGACAAGATCGCTCACCACGACGGTCGCATTGCGGACGGCGACCGCGGCCGGCGAAAGATCGGCCTCGGTCGGCGCGATGGGATCGTCGCCGCGATCGAACTCGACCCCCTCGCCCCCGACCTGGCGGCCGTCGACCAGCAGCGTCAAACGGTCGTCGACGTTGGCGAACTCAAGCTCGTAGCGTCCCGGTCTGGAGATCGAGGTCTCGAACTCGCCGAGCGCCTCATCGCCGCGAGACAACGTCGCCTTGCCGGTCGCCAGATCGACCAGGCAACGATGCGCGACCCCGGCCTTGATCAGTTCCAGCTTCAACTCGCCGGCGGCCTTGGTGACGTCGACGCGGGCCGAAACCGTCAGATCGCCGACCCAGTGGGGCTGTAGCCAGGCGTTCTCGGAATCGCCCCGAAGCTGCCGGACCAGATCCGCCCCGTCGGCGGTCAGATTGGTGTTGTACGAATAGAAGTCGGTGATCAGGGTCGGCCGGGCCTGCTGGGCGGGGGTCCGGTCGGACAGCAGGGCTTGCCATTGCTCCGGATCGGGGGCCAGGTGGCGATACCGAAGCTCGACCCAATCGTTGGTCGGTTGCTCGCATCGATAGGAGCTGACGGAGGGATCGACGACCTTCCAGCCGCCGGCCTGCTCCGACTTCCAACGGGTCCACTCGTCGCGGCCGGCGGTCGCCCTGGGCCGAAGCCGGTCGTCGAAAACGGGGATCTGCATCGCCCGCTGGTGCATCAACGGCTTGCGCTGGAGGCGGAAATCCGACGAGTCGGGGGCCTTGACGAAGAGGTCCCCGTGGTAGATCCGGATCGTCTCGCCAGGCAGGCCCACCAACCGCTTGATGTAGCTGACCTCGGGCTCCTCGGGATAGCGGAAGACGACCACGTCCCAACGCTCGGGCTCGGAAGCCCCGGGCAAGTACGGCAAATCATAGGGGAACATCGAGACCAAAATCCGGTCCCCCTTGAAGCTCGGCTCGTCGTCGAGCCGTGTCGCCTGGAACCGGCAGTTCACGCAGGTTCCGGCGTAAACGCGTCGCGGGTAAGGGCTTCCTTCGATCTCCTCGGACGCGTTGACGGCGTAGACGAAGCCGCACTGGGGGCACGTCACCTCTTTGTGCCTGCCCATCAACGTCGGCGCCATCGATCCGGTCGGGATCACGAACGCCTGGGCCTCGAAACCGCGGACCCCCAGCGCCAGGATGAAGGCGACCACGATCGCCTCGACCGTCTCGCGATGGCCCTCCTGGTTCCGGTATTCGGTCCGATTGGTCGCGGTCGACGGTTTTGCGGCGGTCGTGACGGTTGCCGCGGCGGTTCGTCCCATGATGGTTGGCTTCTCGATGATGGCGATTGGCACGGGTGCGGCGCGTCCGAAACCGGGATGAAGACCCGGCGCGCCACGTCTCCAATCTAATGAATGTAACGAATCCGGCGGGGATCGGGAATCCAGTAAACCGACCGGCCGAACACCTCAAGGGGCACCATCCGGCCGGGGAGATGGACCAGAAACGGCTTGCCCAGAAACATCGACCGGGGCACGACCGGCCCCTGAGACCAGAATCGCGAGTCGTTCGACACCGGGCTGTTGTCCCCCAGGACGAAGTATTCGCGGTCCTTGAGCTGGTACGGCTCGGCGACGCCGTGCGGCCGCCGTTCCAGGCCGCCGATCGAGCTGGTGTAATAAACGTCGCGGTAAATCTTGAGTTCGGAGACCGCCAGCGCGCCCCCGCGAACGCCGATCGCGATCGGCGACTCGTCGTTGGAGACCGATTCCAACGGGTCGTCGTAGTCGATCGGCTCGAACAGAGGCTGACCGTCGACCTCGACCAGCAGCCGATGATCGAAGACCGCCGCCTCGATCGCGTGCGCCCGCTCCCCCTCGTCGTCCCGGAGCGGTCGCGCCATCGGATTGGCCAGCGCCAGGAATCGAATCGCGCGGCCGTTCCGCGTCACTTCGAGCGGGTCGGAGGCGCCGACCGGCATCCGGACGACGAATCGATCGCCGCCGGATCGGATCATCACCCCAACGCTCTGGGCCTCGGCGGTCACGTGGACCCGGGCGTCGACCGCCAGGTCCTTGACCGCGTTGTCGGCGCGGACGTCGCCGCCGTTGTAACCGTAGTAGTCGCGGATGCTTGAATAGCGATTGCGGGCGGGGTCCCAGTGGCGGAACGGCCTCGTGCCGGAAGCCGTCGTCGGTCTGGCGCCATCCGCTGCCGCCGGTCCGACCGCCGAGGCCGCGCCGGAAGTACCAGCGGGGGAACCGGCCGGCGTCGGCCGGGACGTAGCGGCCGTCATGGACCAGAATCCGCATGGCGCGGACGTCCTCGATCCGCTTGCGAGCGATCGCGCCGTCGATCCAGACGTCCCCCCCGGCGATCCGAACCGACTCGCCCGGCAGCCCCACGACCCGCTTGACATAGGCCTGCGACGGATCGGCCGGGTAATGGAAAACGGCCGCCTCCCAGCGCTCTGGGGCCCGAAACTCATAGAGGAACTTTTGCACCAGCACGCGGTCGCCGTTGCACGGAACCGCCGGCTGCATCTCGAAGTCCTGAAGCCCGCAGTTCGGGCAGACCGCCCGGGCCGGCGGCCCCTCGTCGTCGAGGCCGACGTCGAACGGGAACTTGCAGTTCGGGCAAGTCAGCTCGCGATGGTGCCCCAGCAGCGTCGGGGCCATCGAGCCGGTGGGCACCACGTAAGCCTCGGCCGAGAACGTCCGAAACAGCAGCACCCCCAGACAAAGCACGACCATCAGGTCCACCGTCTGGCGGAACACTCCGGCCGTGTCGTCCGTCGGCGCTGCGGCTTCGGTCGTCGGCGAGGGGGTGGTCATCAGGCGTCGTTCCGCTTCCAGAGGCGGTGGGGCTCGCTCACCGTTCGACTGCCGCCGGTCGAGCTCAATCGTCGCTGTCGTCGAGGACCGACAGGAAGGCTTCCTGCGAGATCTCGACGCTGCCCACCTGCTTCATACGCTTCTTACCTTCCTTTTGCTTTTCCAGCAGCTTCCTTTTTCGCGAAACGTCGCCGCCGTAGCACTTGGCGGTCACGTTCTTGCGAAGCGCCGAGATCGTCTCGCGGGCGATCACCCGGCTGCCGATGGCCGCCTGGATCGGCACCTCGAACTGGTGGCGGTCGATCTCGCCCCGCAACTTCTTGACCAGCTTGCGACCGCGGCGGTCGGCGTGCGCCCGATGCACGACGATCGACAGCGCGTCCACCTTCTGCGCGGCGACCAGGATGTCGAGCCGGCAGAGATCGTCGGAGCGGAACCCGATCAACTCGTAATCCATCGTGCCGTATCCTCTCGTCGCGCTTTTCAGCTTGTCGTAGAGGTCGTAGATCATCTCGGCCAGGGGGAGCTCGTAAGTCAGGATCGCCCGGGTCGTCGAGAGGTACTCGGTTTTCACGTAGGTGCCGCGTCGATCCTCGCACAACTGCATGATCGCGCCGATGTTTTCGGTCGGCAGGATGAAGTTGACCTTGGCGATCGGCTCGCGGAACTCCTCGATGTCGCCGGGGTCGGGAATCCGGGTCGGGTTGGAGATGTGGAGAATCTCCCCCTTGCGGTTGAGGATCTCGTAGGTCACGTTGGGCGCGGTCTGGACCAGCGAGAGGTTGCTCTCGCGTTCGAGCCGCTGCTGGATGATCTCCATGTGGAGCATGCCCAGGAAGCCGCAACGGAAGCCGAAGCCGAGGGCGTCGGAGGTCTCGGGCTCGAAGGTGAAGCTCGAATCGTTGAGCGCCAGCTTCTGGAGCGCGGTGCGGAGGTCGTCGAACTGATTGTGCGAGGCCGGGAAGAGCCCGCAGAAGACGACCTGGACCGGCTCCTCGTAGCCTTCGAGGGGCTCGGCCGCCCCCCGGGGGACCTGAGTGATGGTGTCGCCGATCCGGACGTCGGCCAGCTTCTTGATGTTGGCGCAGACGTAGCCGACCTGGCCGACCCCCAACTCGTCGCAGGCGACTTCGCGGGGCCGAAACCGCCCCATGCTGATGACCTCGAAGTCGTTGCCGCCGGCCATCATGCGGATCTTCTGGCCGACCCGGATCGCGCCGTCGACGACCCGGATGTAGACGACCACCCCCTGGTAGTCGTCGAACTTGGAATCGAAGATCATGGCCCGCAACGGCTTCTCGGGATCGCCGGCCGGCGGCGGCACCCGATCGATGATCGCCCGGAACAGGTCGGGCACGCCGGCGCCCGTCTTGGCGCTGACGGCCAGGACCTCGCTGGGATCGATGCCCAGCGTGACCATGATCTCCTCCTTGATCTCGTCGGGCCGCGCGGCCTGCATG
>CALCIC010000197.1 GCA_937907405.1 uncultured Isosphaeraceae bacterium
CCGCCAGTGGGTCCGAATGGCGTTCTCGACGATCCGCTGAAGATAGCCCCGAAACCGTCGCGTCGGATCGTGCCGGAACCCCTTCATTGCATCGACCGACTTGACGCAGACGACCGCGCGCACATCCTCGGCGTCGGCCCGCTGCAACCCGGCCCGGCGGCAACGCTCCTCAATCATCGGACTGTACCGATCGATGAATTCCTTCCAGGCCTCGTCGTTTCCAGGCAGCGCCAACTGCTGGAGGAGGGCCGGGCTGGTCGACGGGGGAGCGTCAACGGCCATGAGATCGATCCTGACTGAAAGAGGACGCGTGGGTGAAAACTCCATGGGCAAGGAACACTAGCATGACGCCTGCATACATTATTGCTAGTTAAAAAACCTCAATATTCGTTTCGCCGTCACGATCGTCTCATTCCAGCGGCCGATGGCGATTCGAATCAACTCGTGAGTCGCTTTTTCTGAACGCAATTGGTCTCGGCGGTTTCACGGCGCGGTCGATTACAAAAAAATGTCAGGCCCGCGCGTAGATCCTTGTAAACCCGATCGACCATGGCTCGCGACGAGGACGGCCGGCGACAGGAGACACCCGGCGCCGGGCGCGCCGAACGAGCCGCGCCGACGGCGGACTCGACGACGTACGTCGTCGTCCCCGGGAACCGTTACGCGAGATGGGAGCGAATGGTCGTCGCCGCGCCTCGCCGATGAGCCTTCATCCCGGCGTCTCATCCTTGTTTTTCATCATTCGCATCAATCTGTCGGTTCGCTTCCGAGCTCGTTGGGCCCTGGCAGAGAGAGTTCGAGCGCCGCGACGCACGGGAGCTTTCGCGTGTCCATAAACGATCGGGGATCTCGGGGAGGGAAGCCGGTTCGTGAGGCTCGGGATCGGCGACGTCACGCGCTACAAAGTTTGATCGCGGATTCGCGACACCGGTTTGATCGGGGGGGGCGTGGTCATGCGATCACTGACGGCGGTCGATGACGTTCAGGGCCATGATTCGTCAGCGCCGCCGACGCGGAGGTCGCCTCATGGCGATGGGTGGTCGAACTGGATGAGCTGCCTGATCGCCGATCCGTCGGCGAGCCGATCGAAGCCGACGTTGACCTCTTCGAGTCGGATCGAGGGGCTGACCAGCGCGTCCACCGGCAGCGAGCCGGCTTGCGCGAGCGCGATCAGTCGAGGAACGTCACGTCGAGGAACGGATGAGCCCATGTAGGATCCACGGATGCATTTCTCCTGACCGACGAGGGAGACGGCCTGAATCGAGAGCCTTTGATCGGGATGCGGTAGTCCGACGGTGACGGCGGTCCCCCCTCGGCGGACGGAGTCGTAGGCGATCGCTAGAACCGCGGCGCTGCCGACCGCTTCAAAGGCGAACTCCACCCCGCCGCGAGTCAGGTCGGCGATCATCGAGGCCGTGTCGCCGGAGGTCGCATCGATCGTGTGATGCGCGCCGAGTCTTCGCGCCAACGCGAGCTTCTCGGGCAGGGCGTCGACGGCGATGATCGGGAACGCGCCCGCGAGCTTCGCCCCCATCACCGCGCTGAGCCCGACGCCGCCCAGGCCAAACACGGCCGCCGACTGTCCCGGCGAGACCTTCGCGGTGTTCGTCACCGCCCCCACGCCGGTGAGGATCGCGCAGCCGAACAGCGCAGCGGTCTGGAGAGGGACCGAGCGATCGATCTTGATCAGCGACTCCTGCGCCGCGACGGTGTGGTGTGAGAAGGCGGAGACGCCGAGATGATGACGGATCGGCGCGCCGCCCCTGTGGAAGCGCGTCCCGCCGCCGAGCAGGACGCCGGCCGTGTTCGAGGCGGCGCCGGCCTCGCAGAGCGCGGGACGGCCGGAGGCGCAGCAGAGACAGCGACCGCAGATCGGCACGAATGAAAAGACGACGTGATCGTCGACCTCGAATTCGGCGACGCCAGGCCCGACCTCTCGGACGATTCCGCTCGCCTCATGGCCCAACACCATCGGCGTCGGCCGGGGACGCGAGCCGTTGATCGTCGACAGATCGGAGTGACACAGCCCCGCGCCGGCGAGTTCGACCAGGACCTCGCCCGCGCCGGGCGCGTCGACCTCGACGTCCTCGACCACAAGCGGCGACGAGAGGGCGTAAGGAGCTGGCTTTCCGCACTCGTACAGGACGGCGGCCCGGGTTCGCATCGCGGCGCCTCGATTCGGGGAGAGAGGATCAAGATTTCAACTGGAGAATCATTTCCACCTCGACGCTGGCCCCGAGGGGGAGTTGGGCCATCCCCAGCGCGGTCCTCGCGTGCCGGCCCGCCTGGCCGAAGACGTCGAGCACGAGTTGCGACGCGCCGTTGATCACCACATGCTGTTCGGTGAAGTCCGGATCGGAATTGACGTACCCGGTGATCCGAGCGACCCTCTCGACCGCGTCGAGCGACCCGAGGCTCTTGCTGACCGCCCGCAGCACGTTGGCCGCGCACAACGCCGCGGCGCGGCCGGCTTCGGCGACGTCGACCTGGCTGGGCACCTTCCCCTTGCTAACGAGCACATCACCGTCGAACGGCACCTGGCCTGACGCGTAAACAATGGATCCCATGACCACGACGGCGTCGACGAGTACGCCTTCGGGCGTTGATCGCTCGATCGGATAACCCAGATCGATGAGCCTCTGCTCTCTATCGTTCAACTTCCACCTCCTGAAACGAAGCGATCTTCCGCCGTCGCCTTGTCGATGGCGGCCCGCGAGATCCAGACGTTCTCGATCAATCGTTGTTCCCAGCGCGCGGCTTCTTCCGGCGTGTAGTTATAAAAACCCTTGCCGTTGCTGATGCCTTTCGCTCCGTCCTCGATCAAGTCGGTCAAGATCCGGGGCACTTCGGCGGCGCAGCTCAGCTTCGGCCAGAGTCGCTTCATCACGGCGGCATATGCGGGAATTCCGCTCAGATCCATCCAGCGGAACGGCCCGGCGATATTCGCCCATACCGAGATGGCGTTGCGAAACGAGCGGTCGATCGTTTCCACGTCGGCCACGCCGTTTTCGAGCAGCCAGAACGCCTCGCGATACATCGCGTAGCCGATGCGGTTGACGATGAACCCTTCGACGTCCTTGCGCACGAGAGACGGGTCCTTGCCCGCCCGGCGCGCCAGGTCCATCACGGCTTCGGTCGTCGCATCATCGGTAAGATCGCCTCGGACGACTTCGAGGAACCGCGTGAGGTGGCATGGTTCGGCCCAGTGCGCGCCGATGAACCGCTCGGGACGACGCCGACTTTCTTGCAGGAGGGAGATCGGCAAGGCCGACGTGTTGCTGGCGATCGGGACCGAGAGTCCCACAACGGCCTCGATCTCGTCGAACAGCCTTTGCTTTACGTCCAGATCTTCGTACACGCTTTCGATCACGAAATCGCATGCCGACAGTTCGGAGACGTCGACGGCCTCGACGTACCGGCCGCTCCACTCGGCGCCGAGGGAGGCCGGGAATCCACCACGACCGATCAGGTCGTCGATCGCGGAAGCGATGTACTTCCGCGCCTCGTCTCGACTTTCTTGAGTCAGCGTCAACCCGACGACGCGAAAGTCGTTCGAGAGCAGACAGGCCGCGATCCCGCGCCCGAGCAATCCAAGTCCGACGATTCCCACGGTTCGAGTAGGCACAGACGGTCGCCCCTTACATTAAGGCCCTTCAAGTCCGAGGACGGCCAGGCTGTCTCGATGAATCATCGCCTCGATCTCGGTCGAGCTCAGCCTTGGCAGTTTCGTACCCTCGAGCATGTCGTTCAAACTACGAATCCCTTCCAACGACGCGTTGACCGTGGTGAACGGGTAGTCGGTGCCGAACAGCACCTTGTTCCACACGCCGTATTCTTGCACAAGCATTAACGAATGATAAAGCTGGAACGGCCGATAATGGAGGGCCGATACGTCGGCGTAGACGTTGGGATGCTTGCGGAACGTCGCGATGCATTCGCCTTCGTAGGGATGGCCGAGGTGGGCCATGATGATCTTCACGTCGGGAAACCGGATGGCGACGGCGTCGACGTGCCGGGGGAGCGTGCATTCCAGCGGCGCCTGCGCGACGAAGGTCGTCCCCGTGTGCAACAGCACTGGAAGCCGCTTTTGCGTCGCGTACCGCCAAAGCGGGTCCAACCGCTCGTCGTCGGGGCGGAACCCCGCATACATGGGGAGCAGCTTGATTCCACGGAGGCCGAGCGACTCGCAGCCCTCGCGCATCTCGCGTTCCCAGCCTTCCTGAGTCGGGTCGACGCTGAGGAATCCGATCAGCGCGTCGGGACGCCTGGACACGTAGTCCGCGACGTACCGGTCGTCGACCCACATGTCGCTGAGCCGCGCCTTGCCGCCGAAGACGACGGTTCTGACGTCGGGGGGGGAAGCGGCGCGGTATTCTTCGTACCGAACGGTCAGGTCGACCTCGACGCCCGCGCGGGCGCGGATCGCCTGGCGGCGGAAGCCATCCCCGAAATGCTCGGGATACTCCCACACATGACTATGTACGTCGACGATCATTCCGTCTCCTCCAGGGCGAGCGTCACGAGTTCGAACAGACGATCGACTTCACTACGGGTTTCCACGTCCAGAGTGTATCCGACCGGTCCGCGGACGATCGTGTTCTTGAAGACGCCCTGCTTGACCAGCAGATGTTTTTCAATCGTGAGAAACGCGTCGAGGCTGTTCTGCACCGCGACGAGCGAGGAGATCGGCAGCGAAAGTCGATAGGCTCGCTGCTCGTCCTTCGCTTCGAGGGCGCGCCACAACGCGACGATCCCCCTGATCAAATCCGCGCCCGGCATGGTGCCGACGATTCCTCGGCGATGACTGTCGACCAGCGCGATCCCGCCGGTGCCCTCGAAGATTCGCGCGCGGCCGCCCGTGCCGTCCCGCAGGGCACTGAGCCTGGGGCCGATGGGCGTGGCTTCGGGCTTGAAGAGCACGCGATCGGCCCCGAACTCGTCGAGCAGCCGCGCCTGCATCATGATCGACATCGGTCTGCCGACGTACCCGCTGGCGTCTTGTACGACCAGGGGGATCGTCGTCGCGCGGATGATCCGCTCGTAATAGCGAACGAGTTCGTCCTCGCCGACGCCGACCGACACCGGAGGAATCGCCATGGTCGCCGCGGCCCCGATCGACTCGGCATGCCGGGCGAATCGCTCGGCGGACGTGGCGCTCTCGGCGCCGACGCTGACGACCACGACCCCGCGCCCTCGACTGAATCGGCAGGCCAGCTCGGCGACTCGACGTCGCTCGTCGTCGTCGAGTCGAAGCACCTCCGAGACCATCGCCATGACGACGCCGTCGGCGCCGCGGTCGTAAAGCCAATCGATCTCGACTTCGAGCGTGGCTTCGTCGATCGACTCATCGTCATGAAACGGCGTCTGAAACACCGGCAGCACGCCGGCCAGGTTTTTTTCGCCAGTCGTCACCATGCCGTCCACCCTCCGTCAACGACGAGATTATGCCCTGTAACATAACTTGATGCGTCGCTCGCGAGGAAGACGAGGGCCCCTTTCAATTCTTCAGGACGACCCATCCGCTCCATCGGGCTCTTGGCCTTCAGTCGTTCGACGAGGGCCGGCGGCGCCTTCTCGGAGGGGAACGGGCCTGGGCTGAGGCAGTTCACGCGCACCCCGTCGGGCGCCCAGGATACGGCAAGGTGGCGCGTCATCTGGACGACGCCCCCCTTGAGCGTCTGATAGGCGACGGAACTCGCGGCGGAGACGCCTTCGTAAACCTCGGGATACGATCCGACGAGGCCGTACATCGAGCCGATCATCACGACGGCGCCCCCGCCACCGTTGGCCGCGGCGTGTTCGCGGAATCGGCGAGCGAGGAGGAACCATCCCGTCGCATTGGCGAGCTGACGGTTGAACTGGTCGGCGTCGATGGACTTCCAGTCCGCGCCCAGGGCCTCGTGACCGTTGTTGACGAGGACCTCGATCCGTCCAGCCTGACGCTCGGCGTCTCGAAATCCCTGCTCGATCGACTCCGCGTCCATCTGATTCATCGATATGGCGTGATGCGTCACGTCCTCGGCTCGCGGCAAGCGCGACGCGACGGAGCGCGCGTCCTCGATCGAGCGGCTGCTGACGATCACGGACGCGCCGGCCTCGGCCAGGGCGTCCGCCATCGCCGAGCCAAGGTGGCCGGTCGCGCCGGTGATCAGCGCGGCGCGTCCTCGGAGGCTGAGCAGATCGTTGACAGTGCGGGATGGAGTCGTCGGCATGATCAACTTCGGCTCGTTGCGACGCTTGCGCGTCCGGCGTCGTACGCCTGCTTCAAGGTCGGATCGGAGACCGTGTGCGCTCCGCGGAAGACCATCAGAAGGCCGAGACGGGGCCTTTCCGACGGATAGATCGGAAGAGCGTCGTGTAGGGA
>CALCIC010000198.1 GCA_937907405.1 uncultured Isosphaeraceae bacterium
GCCCCTCGCGACGAACCCCCTCGCCGTACCTTCCCAGATCGTCGGGCGCCTCCCCCTCGAACTGGAGCCGGACCAGTTTGGTTTCGCTGAACCGCTCGACGATCTTGGCCAGCGGGCCGTCGTAGACGATCCTCCCCTGCGTGATCACGATCACCCGGTCGCACAGCGCCTCGACGTCGCGCATGTAATGGCTGGTCAACAGCATGGTCACGCCGCGCCTTTCGTGATAATCGCGCAGGCACTTCTGGATCGCAGCCTGGGCGACGACGTCGAGGCCGATGGTCGGCTCGTCGAGCAGCAGCAGCCTGGGCCCGTGCAACAGGGCGGCGATCAGCTCCATCTTCATCCGCTCGCCCAGGGACAGCTCGCGGACGGCCTGGCGGGTCAACTTCTCGACCCCCAGCAGCTCGATCAGCTCCCCCAGCGTTCGGTCGAAATCGGCCTTGGGGATCGAGTAGATCTCCCGGTGGAGCTGGAAGCTGTCGGCGGCGGGGAGGTCCCACCAGAGCTGGTTCTTCTGGCCCATCACCAGCGCGAACTGGCGGCGGAACGCGTCGGCCCGCCGCCAGGGGACGTAATCCAGCACCTTCGCCTCGCCCGAGGTCGGATACACCAGGCCCGAGAGCATCTTCAAGGTGGTGGTCTTGCCCGCGCCGTTGGGGCCGAGGAACGCGACCATCTCGCCCGGCTCGATCGTGAAATCGATCCGGTCGACGGCGCTCACCTCCTTGTACTCGCGGCGGTACAGGCCGCGAAGGGAGCCGACGAGCCCCTCCTTCTTCTGGAAGACGCGGTACGTCTTCGTCAGGCCGGCGACCTCGATGATCGACATGGGAACGCAGCTTCCTCCGCGATACGGCGGACTCGGATCGACTTAAATGTCGATATCCTTGGCCGTGTAGGCTTCTTCCATGATGAACTTGAAACGGGCCTCGGGCTCCTTGCCCATCAGGTCGGACACGGTCCGCTCGGTGTAGGGGCGGTCCTCCTCCGGGACGACGACGCGGAGCAGCCGGCGGCTCGACGGGTCGAGCGTGGTCTCGAACAACAGCTTCGCGGGCATCTCGCCCAGCCCCTTGAACCGGGTGATGTTCGGCTTGGCGTTGGACGGCAGCTTGGCCAGGATGCGGTCGCGGTGGGCGTCGTCGGAAGCCCAGTACGTCTCCTTGCCCCAGGAGATCTTGAACAGCGGCGGACACGCCAGGTAGACCCGGCCTTCGGCGAACAGGCTGGGGACGTGGCGGTAGAAGAACGTCAGCAGCAAGGTCGCGATGTGGTGGCCGTCGCTGTCGGCGTCGGTCAAGAGCACGACCTTGCCGTAGCGGAGCCGGGCGGGGTCGTACTGGTCGTCCATGCCGCATCCCAGGGCGCTGATCAGGTCGGTCAGCTCCTTGTTGTCGAGCACCTTGGCCTTGCCGGCCTGCTCGGCGTTGAGCACCTTGCCGCGCAGCGGCAGGATCGCCTGGACGTCGCGGTCGCGGCCCTGCTTGGCCGAGCCGCCGGCGCTGTCCCCCTCGACGATGAACAACTCCGACTCCTCGGGGTCGGTGCTGTCGCAGTCGGCCAGCTTGCCCGGCAGGTTGAGCCGCCCGCTGATCGCCGTCTTGCGGCGGACCTGCGACGCCGCCGCCCGGCTGGCCTCGCGGGCCTTGGCCGCCTGGATCACCCGCGCGGCGATCGCGTCGCCGACGCTCTTGTTCTTGAGCAAGAAGCTTTCCAGGCTGGGCCGAACCATCGATTCGACCTGCGCCCTCGCCTCGGGGTTGTTCAGCCGTCCCTTGGTCTGCCCCTGGAACTGGGGCTCGTGCAGGCAGACCGCCAGGACCGCCGTCAGACCCTCGCGGACGTCCTCGCGCTTGATCTCGATCCCCTTCTTGACCAGGTCGTGGGTCTCCATGAACCGCTGGACGGCGGTCCCGACCCCGCTCAGCATCCCCATCTCATGGGTGCCGCCGTCGCGGGTCGGGATCGTGTTCACGAACGACCGGACGTCCTCGTCGGTCGCCTCGGTCCAGGAGAGCGCCAGGTAGCACCGGAGGTCGTCGTCCTCGCGCTCCAGGACGAACGGCAACGGCGCGACCCGGACGTCGCCGCGCTGGCGGTTGATCGCGTCGAGGAAGTCGGCCACCCCGCCGTCGTGGCGGAACTCGACGCTCGTCTTGTGCTTCTCGTCGACGAACTGGATGACCAACCCTTTATTGAGGTAGGTCTTCACTTCGAGCCGCTCGGCGATCAGCGCGGCGTCGTAGTCGAGCGCCTGGAAGACGTCGGCGTCGGGCGTGAAGGTGATCGTCGTGCCGCCGCCGCGCGACGGCTCGCCTTCCTCGACCGGTCCCTGGGGCTTGCCCCGCTTGTACCGCTGGATGTAGGTCTTGCCGTCGCGGCGGACCTCGGCGGTCAGGCTCTTGCTGAGCGCGTTGACCACGCTGGCGCCGACGCCGTGCAGGCCGCCGGCCACCTTGTAGGCGTCGTTGTCGAACTTGCCGCCGGCGTGCAGCGTCGTGAAGATCACCTCAAGGGCGCTCTTGCCCGTCTGCGGATGCTTGTCGACGGGGATGCCCCGGCCGTTGTCGGCCACCGACATCGTCTTGCCGTCGGCGTGCATCGTCACCACGATCCGGCTGGCGTGGCCGTTCATCACCTCGTCGACCGCGTTGTCGACGATCTCCCAGATCAGGTGATGCAGGCCCGTCTTGTCGACGCCGCCGATGTACATGCCCGGCCGGCGACGCACCGCCTCGAGGCCCTCGAGCACGGTGATCGATTTGGCGTTGTAGGTCGAGGCTCCCGTGGACATCGCGGTCAGGTCCTTCTCTCTGGAACGCGACGGACCGCCGCGCGGGGGGTCGTCGTTCGGCTCGGCTCATTCTTCGCGGGCGCGGCGATTCGTCAATCCCACGGGGTCGTCTAGTCGTCGGATTTGCCGCGCCCCTCGGCCTCGCCCACGTCCTCGACGGACGGAATCGGCTCGGCCTCCTCGGGCAGCACGCATTCGAGCGAGCCGCGTTGAAGGATCGCGTAGCCGCGACCGCCGCGGCCGGTCACCGGGTACTTGGTCGCCCGGACGATCTGGGTGGCCCCCCGGTTGGTCCGCACCGCCAAACCCTCGCGCTTCTTGTTCGCCAGGACGTAGCCGATGACCCGGTCCTTGGCGTCGAGCTTGATGGCCGAGACGCCCCGCGCCGGACCGGCCACGACGTTCGCCTCGGTGACCGGGAAGATCAACACCCGCGCCTGCCGGGTGGCCAGACAGACGTTCTCCGACCCGTCGGTCGCCTCGACCCGGACCACCAGGTCGTCCTGGAACGACGGGTCGAGCCGGGCCACCAGCCGCCCCTTGCGGGTCGAGACCGCCGCCAGCGTCCCCAGCGCGAATCGGAGCGTCTTGCCGCCGGCCGTCACCACCACCACGTACGGCGGCGGCGGCAGCGCCGGGCCGGTCGCATGCCCGTTGGCGTGGCCGTTGGCGTCCGCGTGGCCGTTGCGATCGGCGGGCGCGTCGTCCAGATCGGCGTCGAGCCTTCCCTGCACCATCCTCGCCGGCGTCTGGACGTGTTTCGTGAAATCGGGGAGGCATCGGGGGTCGTGACAGACGACGCCGACGATGTGCTCCTGGTCCTCGAACGCGAACAGCTTCTGGATCGGGTCGCCGTGGCCGGTCGTCAGCGGGACGTCGTTGACCCGGAGCGTGTACGCGACCCCCCGATCGGTGAAGAACGTGATCGTCTGCCGCGCCCGGGCGCGATAGATCCAGCCCACCTGGTCGTCGTCGCGGACCCGGATGCTGGCGACGTCGGTGAACGACCGCTGCCGCTTGGTCCATCCTTCCCGGGTGACGATCACCCAGGAATCCTCGTCGATGATGTAATCCTCCTCGCGGAACTCCATCGGGGCCGAAGGCGCCTCGATCCGGGTCCGCCGGGGGTCGCCGTACGTCTTGGAAATCTGCCTCAACTCGTCGCGGACGATCGCCCAGCGCGCCGGCTCGTCGGCCAGCAACGCCTGGATCTCGGCCGCCCGCGCCCGCTTGACCGCCAGCTCGGCGAGGATGTCCTTGATCTCCAGCTTGCCCAGGCGGTACAGCTTGGTTTCGAGGACCGCGTCGGCCTGGATCGCGCTGAGATCGAACCGGGCGATCAGCTTGGGGGCCGCGTCGGCCTTGCCGTCGCTGTCGCGGATGATCCGGATCGCCTCGTCCAGGTTGTTGAAGACGATCGCGAAGCCTTCGAGGACGTGGATCCGGTCGAGCAAGATCCGCAGCTCGTATTCCAGCCGCTTCGTGACGATCTCCATGCGGAAGTCGAGGAAGTGCTGGAGGATCGACTTCAAATCGAGCCGCGCCGGGACCGCGACCTCGGCCCCCTCGGAAGGCAGCAGGCAGGTCAAATTGACGCCGTAGTTCACCTGGAGCGGCGTGTTCTTGAACAGGTACGCGAGCGCCGCCTCGGCGTTCGAGCCCGGCTTCAGGTCGAGGACGATCCGCACGTCGTCGGTGCTCAAATCCTTGACGTTGATCAACTGGGGGACCGTCCCCTTGCCGATCAACTCGCCGATCCGGCCCACCAGCGCGTCCTTCTCGATTCCGTAGGGGATCGACGAGATCACGATCGAGTTCGGCCGATCCGGGTGCGGCTCGTACGTCCCCCGGAGCTTGATCGTCCCCTGCCCCGTCGCGTAGATCTTGTGCAGCTCGGCGGCCGTGTTGAGGATCACGCCGCCGGTCGGAAAGTCCGGCCCGATCACGTGTTTCGTCAATTTCTCAAGCGGCGCCTCGCGGTTGTCGAGCAGGACGTCGAGCGCCTTGCAGACCTCCTTGAGGTTGTGCGGCGGGATGTTCGTCGCCATGCCGACGGCGATCCCCGACGCCCC
The DNA here is from genome assembly GCA_937907405.1 of uncultured Isosphaeraceae bacterium. GTDB lineage: Bacteria > Planctomycetota > Planctomycetia > Isosphaerales > Isosphaeraceae > Paludisphaera. Next base: position 4,870 of record CALCIC010000198.1, read on the forward strand.
GTTGACCAACAGGTTCGGAAACTGCGCGGGGAGGACCTCGGGCTCCGTCGCCTGGGCCGAGTAGTTCGGTCGAAATTCGACGGTCTGCTCGCGAAGTTCGCGGAGCAGCGTCTCCGAGATCGGCGTCAGGCGGCACTCGGTGTACCGGAACGCGGCCGGCGGGTCGCCGTCGATCGAGCCGAAGTTGCCGTAACCCTCGATCAGCGGCTGGCGGAGCGAAAACGACTGCGCCATCCGCACCAGGGCGTCGTAAATCGACTGGTCGCCGTGGGGGTGGTAGGGCTTCATGACCTCGCCGACCACCGCCGCGCACTTCATGAACCGGCCGTCGGACGAGATGTGCAGGTCGGCCCACATCGCGTACAAGATCCGCCGCTGCACCGGCTTCAGCCCGTCGCGCACGTCCGGCAGCGCCCGCGAGGTGATCACGCTGAGCGCGTAATTGAGGTACCGCGACCGAGTCGCCTCGGCCAACGGCACGTCCTCGGTCAGCGAACTCCGGCGAGCCCTCGCCTCCCGATCCTGATTCCCCCGGCGGTTCCGTTTCGCCATCGCTGGGTTCTCGGCTCCGTTCTAAAGTCCGGCAATCTCGCGCCAATCCTCACAGATCAAACCAAGTCTCGCGATCGCCACAATACCAATAATCTCGACTTTCCCGCAATCGACACT
>CALCIC010000199.1 GCA_937907405.1 uncultured Isosphaeraceae bacterium
CATCAACCGCCTCTGCTGGACGAGATTTCCCACCCACTTTCGAGACGCTCACCCGGCGGCCCAGACGAGGTGAGCGAGCGATGCCCCGGACCTCGTCCAATCGATTATCATGAAGGGAGCCGGGACGAGCGCGGGGGCTCAACCCCCTGGGAATCCCGGACGCATCGCCCCTCTCGCCGATACGGAGGCCCAGACGCTCATGGCCGCGCCACCGATCGTTCTCGATCCCACCGAACTCGCCCCCGTGCCGGTCCTGCGCTTCAGCGTGGCCGAGAACCAGGAACTGATCCGCTCAGGGGCCTTCCCGGAGGAGCCGAGGCATGAACTACTCGAAGGCTGGATCACCGCCAAGATGACCAAGAGCCCAGCGCACGAAGTGGCCATCGACCAGATTCAGGAGATCTTGCGAGCTCGCTTGCCCGGCGGCTTCCGGCTTCGAATTCAGTCGGCCGTGGATACCGTCGACAGCCAGCCCGAGCCCGACCTGGCCGTCGCGCGCGGCCAGGCCCGCGACTATCTCGACCGCCATCCCGGCCCCGCCGACGTCCCCCTGGTGATCGAGGTCGCCGATTCCTCGCTGGCGCGCGACCGCGGCTTGAAGGCCCGCGTGTACGCGCGGGCCGGCATCACGAACTACTGGATCGTCAACCTCGTCGACCGCCAAATCGAGGTTTACACTGAGCCGACCGACCAGGCGACCTACGCCCGCGTCGAGACAGTCGGCCCGGACGGCGCGATCCGCATGGTGATCAACGGCGCCGAGGTCGGCCCCATCGCCGCGCGGGACCTGTTGCCCTGAGCCCGTCCATTCGACGCGCCATCGCGTCTTGAGTCGGGGTTTTATACAATCCTTGAGCAGCGGTAGGAAAACCTCTCAATCCGTCTCTGGGAGCCACGCCCATGCGCGAGCCGAATCGTCGCCACTTCCTCCACGACACCGCCAAGCTGGCCGCCGCGATCGCCGCGCTGCCGGCCGGTTACGCCCGAGGGGCGTCGCCCGACGACAGTACCGAGCCGGCCGATTCGTCGAAGCCGAGCGCCAACGAAACCCTGCGGGTCGCCGTCATCGGCGTCAACGGCCGCGGGATGGACCACGTCGACGGCTTCTGCAAGCTGAAGAACGTGACCGTCGCGGCGATCTGCGACGTCGATCCCAAGGCGGGCGCGCGCGCCCAGCACACCGTCGAGAAACTGGCGCCCGGCTCGGCGCCGAAGTACGTCCAGGATCTCCGCCGGCTGCTCGACGACAAGTCGATCGACGCCGTCTCGATCGCCACCCCCAACCACTGGCACGCGCTCGCCGCGATCTGGGCGATCCAGGCCGGCAAGGACGTCTACGTCGAGAAGCCGGTCAGCCACAACGTCAGCGAAGGTCGGCGGATCGTCGAGGCCGCGCGGAAGTACGACAAGATCGTCCAGACCGGGACCCAGTGCCGCACCCAGAAGGGGATTCAGGACGCGATCGCGTTCCTCCGCTCGGGCAAGCTCGGCCAGGTCTACATGGCCAAGGGCCTCTGCTACAAGCCCCGCGGCTCGATCGGCCACCAGGCCGACTGCCCGGCCCCGGAGGGGGTCGACTACAACATCTGGCTCGGCCCCGCGCCTGAGCGGCCGTTCAACCCCAACCGGTTCCACTACAACTGGCACTGGAACTGGGACTACGGCAACGGCGACCTCGGCAACCAGGGCATCCACCAGATGGACCTCGCCCGCTGGGGGATCGACAAGCACGAACTGCCCAAGAGCGTCCAGTCGGCCGGAGGCCGGTTCGGCTACAAGGACGACGGCGAGACGCCCAACACGCTGACCACCACTTTCGAGTTCGACGATTGCGAGCTTCAGTTCGAGGTCCGCGGCCTGGTCACCAACGACGAGCTGAAGGTCAAGATCGGCGACGTCTTCTACGGCACCGAGGGCATCCTGGCGATCACCAGCTACCAGAACTGGCAGACCTACTTCCCCAGCAAGGTCAAGGGCAAGGTCAACGAGCTCGAACCCGGTCCGTCGGGCGGCGGCGGCGGCGACCACTACGCCAACTTCGTCCAGGCCGTCCGCGCCCGCGATCGCAAGATCCTCAACGCCGACATCGAGGAAGGCCACCTTTCGAGCGCCTACTGCCACCTCGGCAACATCGCCTACCGGCTCGGCCGCAAGCTCCACGTCAACCCGACCACCGAGACGTTCGTCAACGACTCGGAAGCCGACGCCTACCTGACCCGTCCCTACCGTAAGCCGTTCGTGGTGCCGGAGAAAGTCTGACGAAGCGACGGCGGTTCCGTCCGTTTGATCTGACGACGTCCCAGAGGGGAGGCCGGTTCGCCTGGGCCTCCCCTCTTACTTTGCGCCGAGTTTCGCGCGCCGGCGATTCGCGTTGACAGGGATCGCGATCGGACTACAACTCAGGCTTTCGAGGGGCGTCGAGCAACCATCCCAGGGCGGGGAGAGTGGGATTTGATGAGCGAAAGCCGACGGCGACGATGGGGGCGGTTCCTGTTCGGCCTGGCCTGGGGCGGGGCGTTGTGGTTCGGGCTCCGGATCGGCTGTTCGGCCTTCGACACGAACCCCGAGCACCTCACGGGCCTGTTCGGCCTGGCCTACCTGGCGGCCTGGGGTCCGTTTTTCGCGCTCTCTCGACTCGAGCCGATCGGCAAGGCCGCCCGGTTTACGCTGTGCACCGCCTCCATCGCACTGAGTTTCGCAGCGCTGGAAGTCCCCGCGGCGCTCGAACTCATCGACTACCGGACCGTGTTCGCGACGCCGACGCCCCCCTGGCAACGCACCGGCAATCGGCCGGACCCGGATTTGATCTACGTCCGCGAAGGCCACCAACGGACCCGGTTCCGGTACGACGGCGCCGAGCTGTACGGGCTTCGCGGGGCGAAACCCTGGCAACGCTACAACTGCGAGCTGGCGCTCGACGCCGACGGCTTCCGCAATCCGACCGACGCCGACAAGGCCGACGTGATCGTGGTGGGGGATTCGTTCATCGAAGGACTGCACGTCGAGGCGCCCGAGTTGATGACCGCGCGCCTGACGGAAGCGCTCGGGCAACGCGTCGTCAACCTCGGCCGAACCGGCTACGGACCACAGCAAGAGCGGAATGTGCTGGTGCGGCACGGTCTGGATCTCGCGCCCCGGACCTGCGTCTGGGCCTTCTATGAAGGCAACGACCTGCAAGACCTGCACGAGTTCGACGCCAATCAGAAGAACCTCAAGTGGATTCTCGACGACCGGCGGTCGAGGAGCTTCTACAGCCGTTGTTTCCTCAGGAACAGCCTGGGATTCGCGATCCGCCGCTGGCTGCGCCCCGATCCGACCCGCCCCGCGGAGGCGTACGCCGGCCGGTTCACCGACCGGGCCGGCGACGACGTGACGATCTACTTCAGCACCGGCATCCAGCACGGCGACGGAGGGCCGGAGCTTCCCCGGGGAGACTCGGCCGAGCTGAAGCGGGTGGAGGCGATCCTGGCCGAGGCGCATGCGCTGTGCGCCGACCGCGGGATCGAACTGGTCGTCGCGTTCATCCCCGCCAAATTCCGGGTCTACCACGACCTCTGTCAGTTCACCGAGGACTCGCCGTGCCGGGACTGGCCGATCGACGACCTGCCCGACGTTCTCGGTCGAGCCGTGGCGGCGATCTCTCCCGAGATCGGCTACGTCGATCTGACCAGGCCGCTTCGGGACTCGGCCCGAGCCGGGAGCCTGGTCTATCTGCCCGACGACACCCACTGGTCGGCCCAGGGACACCAGGTCGCGGCCGACGCGATCGCGGCGCGCCTCTCCGGCCGTCCTGCTTCGCCCCGAGACGTGTTCGCGTCGAGGCGAAGGCTGACGGACCGCTGAGCCGAAGATCAGTTCAGCGAGGCCGGCGCGACGATGAAGGTCCGCAGCATCAGCTTGCGGAGCAACTTGACCTCGCCGCTGTGGCGGGCCTCGTCATGGAGTCCGTGCATCAGGCCGTAGCGGGCCGTGCGGTTCGGGTTGCCGGGTTCCGGCGCGTCGAGTTGCTCGTCGGTCAGCGAGCTGAACAGGGCGCGGAACCGTTCGTGTTGCTCCTTCAGTGCCTCGACGACGACCTCCAGGGGGGGCCACTCCTCGGGCGGAACGTGCGCCGGGTTGCTCTCCCAACTGAACATCTTGAGCCATCCCTCGGGCAGCTTCGGCTCGCGTCCCAGCGCCCGCGCCGTCAGGAATTCGGTCACGACGTACGAATGCCCTCCGTGCCAGAGGCACGAGTTCTGCAAATTCGTCGGCGCCCATCGCGCCCCGGCCTCGTCGAGCCCTTCCAGGTCTTTCAGAGTCTTGTTCCGCACGTCGTCCAGCAGCATCAGAAGCGTCTTATCGGCCATGTTCCAGTCCATCGCCCCGGGCGCGCCCGGGGATTCGTCGGTGAGAAGCGGAGGAATACCATCGGCCGAGATCCGGGAGCCCTCTCCCGATCGAGCGGCCATTCTCCCCGATTCTACCCCCCCGCCCGTCGACCCCACAACCCGCCACGCCCCCCCCCCCCCCCCCC
>CALCIC010000200.1 GCA_937907405.1 uncultured Isosphaeraceae bacterium
GGGCCAACGGATCGGCTTCGCCCCCGCCGTCCCATTCCTCAACCGCCTTGATCAACCCCGTCCAGGCCGTTCGGCGTGATTCGCGATCCTCGACAACCATAAATCGGTCGGTCCCATCCGAGCCGTCGGCTCGCTCAATCAAGAAGCTCGTTGAACTGATTCGATTCAGGCAGCCCTTGCCTGAAACTTGTGCACGGCCGCCGTCGAGGTTGAACCCGGCACGTCGGCCATTGTCTCGTCGTCACGATTTTCAGAATCCGCACCGCAGGTTCTGGTTCGCCGTAACCTTCTATTTTCCCAAGGAATCGGCAAACCGGCCAGACTTCTTGAAGACGCCGAAAGCCAGATCCCGGCCGCCGCGCCGAGGTTCTGGCACTCCCTTTGCTATTTCCCCCTTTCGTGCTGAAGGACGAGACGCGATGAAAACGAGGAACACGCGGGCGACGCGATCACGAGGGCCGACGACACGCCCTTTCACTACCAATTTATAGGAAGCCACCCCATAGGCGACAGTCGTGAAAGCGGCTGCCACGCCAAAGGGCGGGCGGGATGCCTCGCACGACCCCCGCTCGCCCTTTCTTACACCGGTTCCGACCCGCCCGGAAGAGGCGGCTCGTCGAGCCCAGAGCCAACCGGTCGGTTGCGTCGGATTTTGACGACTAAGGGAGAGGTAGTCGTCAAGGCCCGCCCCTCTGGCCGGTTTTTTTCCAGAAGCGGCGCCGATCCGTCCAGAAGGGCGACTCGGCGAGTCCTTGAGCCAACCGGTCATCGAACGGGTTCCTGACGGCTACGGGAGAGGTAGTCGTCAGGAGCCTGTTCGTTGACCGGTTTTTTTTTCGACGCGGTCCCCTGGGCGATAGGGCGCGGCGAAGGGGCGCGATGCCGGCTAGAATGATCGTTTCGTCTCCTTGGATGCCTCCTCGCTCGTTCAACCAGGACGTCACGATCGTGCAAAAATCGGCCGCGGGATGGATTGCATTCGGATTATTGGTGGGACTCGGATCGCTTGGCCTTCGTGCCGCCGAGCCCCAGTCGTCAACCGGCCTGGACGCCGACCGGCTCTCTCGCATCGACGCGGCGGTTGAAACCGCGCTGGCGGACGCAAGGCTTCCCGGCGCGGTGGTCCTGATCGGCCGCGACGACGAGATCGGCTACGCCAAGACGTTCGGCCGCCGGGCTCTGGTTCCGGCCGAGCAGCCGATGACGCGGGACACGGTCTTCGACATGGCCTCGCTCACCAAGCCGGTCGCCACGGCGACCTCGGTGATGATCCTGATCGACGAGGGCAAGATCCGGCTCTCCGACCGGATCGTCGGACACCTTCCCGAATTCGACAATCACGGCAAGGGACGGATCACCGTCGAGCATCTGCTGCGGCACCGGGCCGGGCTCATACCTGACAATTCGATCAACGACTACAAGAACGGCCCCGACGAAGCCTGGAAGAAGATCGCCGAGCTGAGCCTCGACTACACCCCGGGGGAGCGGTTCGTCTACTCCGACGTCAATTTCTTGATTCTCGGCCGGCTGGTGGAGAAGGTCTCGGGCCAGACGCTCGACGCGTTCGCCCGCTCCCGGATCTTCGAGACCGTCGGCATGAAGGACGCCCATTTCCGCCCCGCCGGCGGCGACGCCTCGAAATGGCCGAACGTCGACCGGATCGCCCCGACCGAGCCCGCCGAGCCGGGGCAGCCCCCGCTTCGCGGCGTGGTCCACGACCCGCGCTCCCGGGCCCTCGGCGGAGTGGCCGGGCACGCGGGGCTGTTCGCCACCGCCGACGATCTCGCGGCGTTCGCCCGGACGCTGCTCGACGGCGGGCTCGCTCCGTCAGGCAAGCGGCTGCTCAGCCCGCTGGCGGTCCGGATGATGCTCGACGCCGGCGACACGCCCGAAGGTCAACGCCGGGGGCTGGGCTGGGACGTCGAGACCGGATTCAGCAGCCCGCGCGGCGAGCTGTTCGGGCCGTCCAGCTTCGGCCACACCGGGTTCACCGGCACGAGCATCTGGATCGATCCCGAGACCAGGACCTACGTCGTCGTCCTGACCAGCCGCCTCCATCCCGACAACAAGGCCGGCTCGACGACCCCGTTGCGCCGGATCGTCGCCACCCTGGCCGCGTCCGCCGCGACCGAGATCGCCGCCCCCACCCCCAGAACCGCGCCGTCGGCGTCGAACGCATCCACCGCGCCGACTCTGTCGGTCAAGTGCGGGGTCGACGTGCTGGCGAGCCGCGACTTCGCCCCCCTGAAGGGCCGACGGGTCGGGCTGGTGACGAACCACACGGGCCGGTCGGCCGACGGCCGGTCGACGATCGACGTCCTGTTCCACGCCCCCGACGTCAAGCTCGTCAAGCTGTTCAGCCCCGAACACGGAGTCCGGGGCGCGCTCGACGTCGAGAAGATCGCGAACGACGTCGACGAGGCGACCAAGCTGCCGATCATCAGCCTTTACGAAGGCAAGAAGCGCAAGCCCTCCCTCGAAGACCTGGAGGGCCTCGACGTCCTGGTCTACGACGTCCAGGACGTCGGCGTCCGCTATTACACGTACATCTCCACGCTCGGCCTGGTTCTCGAGGCGGCCAAGGAGGCGGGCAAGAAGGTGGTCGTGCTCGACCGCCCCAACCCGATCAACGGCCTCGACTTCGGCGGGCCGGTTCGGGACGACGACCAGGCGTCGTTCATCGCCTACCACGCGCTGCCGATCCGCCACGGCATGACCGTCGGCGAGTTGGCCAGGCTGTACAACGGCGAACGGAAGATCGGCGCCGACCTCGAAGTCGTCCCCTGCGAAGGCTGGACTCGCGACGCGACCTACGACCGGACGGGCCTGTTCTGGATCAATCCGTCCCCCAACATGCGAAGTCTGACCGAGGCGATGCTCTACCCGGGCGTCGGCTGGCTTGAGGGGACGAACCTGGCCACCGGCCGCGGCACCGACGAGCCGTTCGAGCGCGTCGGCGCCCCCTGGATCAAGCCGGTCGAATGGGCCCGGGCCCTCAACAACGCCTCGATCCCCGGCGCGCGGTTCACGCCGATCGAGTTCGCCCCCACCGAACGGCAGTACAAGGGAGAACGGTGCGGCGGCGTCCAGATCCTGATCACCGACTGGTCGAGGTTCGATCCGATCAAGCTGGGGCTCGGCCTGGCGTCCACGTTGCGCAAGGGTTATCGCGACCACTGGAAGCCCGACCGGCTCCTCGGGTTCCTCGGCGATCACGCCACGTACCAGGCCGTCCTCGACGGCAAGTCGACCGCTCGGATCGAGGCCCTCTGGGTCCAGGAGCTCGCCGATTTCGCCGAGGTCCGCGACCGGTATTTGATCTACCCGGAATGACGCGGCGGCGGGCGCCGCCCGGAAGAATGAGCTACGGCTGAATCTGAAACAAGCGTTATGCGACCCAGTTCGTCGGACTCCATCAGATGCTCGCGAGCAGCCGGATCGGCCCTCGGTTTCGTCGCCCGACGGCGTGACGGGAACGGCCGATCACTTGATGGTGATCATACCAGGCGGTTGACGAGAGGGGGTCGGCTCTTATAATCTCAACCGAGACCTTCGGAGAATCGATACGGCGTCCCGACCAGGACTATTCGATTCGAAATCGCCGAGGCGGCGGGATTGGGCCGGCCTCTTCGACCAGCTTCGACGCTTTCTTCGGAAAGCTGAATGTTTCGGATGAGCGCTGATCAAGCGATCGGTCGTTCGTGCTGACGACGCGGAGATGAGAGCCCCGGATCTCTCGTCGAGACCCTCAACCCCAGACGGAGTGAGCATCAATGCGGAAAGTTCTCTTCAGCATCGCCCTCGTGGCGTTGGTCATCCCGGCGTTCGCCGCCGACCACTACAACAAGGCCGTCAAGATCGGCCAGAAGGCGCCCGCCTTCTCCGGCATCCCGGCCCACGCCCCCAACGGCGAGGAAGCCAGCATCTCGCTGTCCGACGTGAAGGAAGACGTGGTCGTCCTTGCGTTCCTGGCCAACCATTGCCCGGCGGTGGTCGCGGCCGACGACCGGATCATCGAATTCGTCGACGACTACAAGGATAAGAACGTCCGCCTGGTCGCCGTCAGCGTCAACGACGTCCCCGAGGACAAGCTGCCGGGCATCAAGAACCACATCGCCGAGAAGAAGCTCAACTACGTTTACGGCTACGACGAGAGCCAGGCGATCGGCCGGGCCTACGGCGCGTCGAACACCCCGCACTTCTTCGTTCTCGACAAAGAGCGCAACATCCGCTACATCGGCGCGATGGACGACAACGTCATGAACGAGAGCAAGGCCACCAAGCACTACCTCCGCGACGCCGTCGACGCCCTGCTCGCCGGCAACACCCCGCCCGTCGAAGAGACCCGGCCGGCCGGTTGCGGCATCCAGTACAACAAGAAGTGATCGAACGCTCGCTTGATGCGAGCGCGCCCCTGCGACTGATCTGATCCCCCGCGAGCCGCCGAACCCTGGTTCGGCGGCTCGGTTCGATTCGGTCGCGACCGCCGTCGCACGCCTCGATCCTCCCGGACGTCG
>CALCIC010000201.1 GCA_937907405.1 uncultured Isosphaeraceae bacterium
TCGATTTCAGGCCACCGAAGCACCGGCGTCAAGGTCGGCGGGGCGACGTCGACCGCGGCGTCGGGCTCGGGGTTGGGGGCGATCGGGCCCGTCGCGTAGAACGTCGTCTCCCGGCTGTCGTGCGCGTCGGGAATGCGGAGGAAGTCCGAACTCGAACTCGAACCCGACCCCACAAGCGCGCCGAGATCGCTCTCGGGGGCGCGGGGCAGCTCGGGGAATCGCTTGAAGTTCTTGGACGCCAGCCGAGGGTCGTCGCCGACCACCTTGCCGGGGTTGAGCAGGTAGGCGGGGTCGAACACGTCCTTGACGTCGCGGAAGACCTGGGCGAGATCGCCGTACTGCCTGGGGAGGAACTGGGTCCGCGGCAGACCGCAGCCCTGGGCGCTTGAGATCGTGCCGCCGGCCTCCAGGACGACGTCGTAATACTCGCCGGCGAGTCGGCCGATCTTGGCACGGTCGTCGGGGTCGGCGAGATCCAGCAGCGGCCGCAACCGCAATCGACCGTCGGCCGCGTGGACGTCGAGGGTCCAGGTGACCTCGTGCCGCTTGAGCAGGTCTTGAACTTTACGGATGACCGGGCTCAGCCGTTCGACCGGGACTGCGGCGTCGTCGATGATCGAGACCGGCCGCGCTCGGCCCCGGCCGCGCATCAGGAGCGGCTCGATCCGCCGTCGCAGCGTGACCAGCCGCTCGCAGTCGGCCCGGCGATGCACCGTCGCGGCGTCGGCGGTCAAGAGTCCGGTCCGGTAGGCTTTCTCGATCAGGAGTCGAGCCTTGCCCTCGACCTCGGCGGTCGAACCCCCTTCGAACTCCACCAGCATGACCGACTCGACCGAGTCGCCGACGTGCTCGCGGAACAGCGAGTCGGCGTCGCGGGCGACGCTCGCCGACCGCCAGTCGTAAAGGTCGCAGGCCGAGGGCTTCAGGTCGCCCGAGATCAGGTACGGCACGCAGGCCGCCGCGTCGGCCAGTCGGACGAACGGCAGGATCACCACCGCCTGGGCGACCGGCAGGGGGACCGTCCGGATCGCCGCCTGGAGCACCAGCGCGAGCGTCCCCTCGGAGCCGCAGACCAACCGGGCCAGGTCGATCCCCCGGTCGTCGGCCGCCGCCGCCAGGGCGAAGCCGGCGCGGTTGGGGGTCGACGATTCGCCCCGATCGGCCCACCGCGCCCGGCAGCGACGGTGGATGGGTTGCAGCTTGCGGACGATCAGCTCCTTGAAGTCGGCCGGCTCGTCGTCGAAGTCGGGCCAGGGCTCAAAGCCCAGGTCGGCCGTCTCCCCCTGGGCGAAGACGACGCGAAGCCGGTCGATCCACCGGCTCGTGGGGCCGTACAGGCACGACCGCTCGCCCGAGCCGTCGACGCCGATCATGCCGCCGAGCGTGGCGGCCTCGGGATGCGACGGCGACGGTTCGATCCGCCTCCCCAGCGGGGCCAACCGGGTGTTCAGGACGTCGAAGACCACCCCGGACTCGGCGACCACGTGATCGTCGGCGATCGCCAGGATCGTGCGGAGGTGGCGGCTGAAGTCGATCACCAGCCCCGGCCCGAGCGCGCCGCCGGCCGGGTCGGTCGCGGCCCCCCGGGCGTGCAGCGCGATGCCGTTCTCCGACGCGTAGCGGACGACCGTCACCACGTCTTCAGGGGTTCGCGGAACGACCACGCCGAGCGGATCGATCTCGTAAGGGCCGGCCCCCAGCGCGTACGAGGCTCGATCCAGGGGCTCGAACAGCAGCTCCCCGGCGACGACGCCCCTCAAATCGTCATTGATCCGGGCTCTTTGCTCGTCCACGGTGGCGGTGCGACCTCTGCCGGAAGGGAAACGGGGGTCCTGCGATGCGGCCCTCGACCGTCCGCCCCGGCTCGGATCAGCGGCCGTCCTCGTCCGCGGACGGGCCGGGAGGCGACGACTTGACCGTATCGCCTCGTCGTTGAAGCTCCTCGACCCGAAGCCGTTCTTGACGATAGCGTTCGCCGATCGCGAGATCGAAGGGGCCGAATCGCCCGTCGGGATTCGATCCCGGGCCGCGAAACTGGCTCTGGCACCGATAGCAAATCGCGACGTTGGGAACCCGGTAGTACAAGATCATGTCCAGCAACGCGGATGCAAGCAACACCAGGTAGGCCGGAATCGGATTTTCATAATACCAGAAGACCGTGCTCACCGCGAATCCCACGCAGACGATCGCCAGGCCCAAACTCTGAGGGAAGTCTTTCTGGATGTAGACGTCGGACGCGCCGCACAACGGGCAGCCCGCGAGCGCGCCGTCGTCGATCGCCTCGGAGCGCAGGTCGCGCACCGCCTGGCAGTGGCTGCAACGCGCCTGCGCGGCGGATTCGACGCCGTGGACGTGGTCGATCATCTTGCATCGCGGACACTCGAAGGTCAGTTCCATGGACGAATCCACGACCCTTTCTGGATGGACGAGCGGCCCGTTCGGCCCTCGCCTTCTGGTTCGCTTCAGACGATCGGAACACCGCCTCGGGCGGTGATCAGCGAGCTCAGCTCGCCGAAGAGGAGCAGCGTCATCGCCGCGTAGAGGATGCCCGTGGCCGACTGGGTCGAGCGGATCTCCACCGTCTTCCACGCCATCGCCGTGGCCAGGACCGGCGCGGCGAACCCCATTCCCCATCGCATCACCGGGAACAACCAGGAATCGGCCGTCACGACCCCGATCCCCAGGGCCGGCGCCGCGCCCTGGGCGAGCAACAGGCCCCCCAGGCCCAGCGCCCCCCGGACGACGAGGCCCCAGCCCATGAATCGGATGGAGCGCTTCAGCGGCTCGATCGACATCGTGGGGGCCGTGAGGTAGTGGTGGCCCAGCAGCATCGCCGCCAGTGTGGCCCCGAGCACGAAGCCCGAAGCCCAACGGCTGAGCGAGTTGAACATCCAGAGCCCGGGGTCGGCGTCGCGCGACGCGGCCGTCAGCCACCCGGCCGCGACGGCCGTGATCAGCAACAACGCCGGCCGACCGATCCTGACCAGCCCCAGGCCCCACGCGACCGTCGCCGCGTAGGCCGCGGCCGCCGCGCCCGCCAGCGTCCAGCAGGCCGGGTTCGCCGCGCCGTTCTGCGAGACGGCCAGCGCCGCCAGGACCAGCAGGCCCAGAATCACCTGACAGTTGGTTCGGAAGAACGCCAGCGGCGTCTCGCGCCAGTCGGCGACCGTCAACGCCAGCGACAGTCCGAAAACCAGGCGTACGGCGAAATCGGCCAGGATGGAGGGGCTGGGGGTCACGGGGGTGCTCGGAGCGAGGGCCGACGGGGGGTCGATTCGATACGGAAGCTCAAGACGCCATTCTCGCACAAGTGACCCGCCGGGGCGAGTCGTGCAATCTCAGTTCTTGGCGCCGAAGATCAGCGACATCACCTCGGAACGCGTCGCCGACCTTTCCTTGAACGCTCCTCGCACCGCGCTTGTGACGAACGAGGCGTTGGGTTTGTTGACCCCTCGGATGGTCATGCAACTGTGGCTGGCCTCAATCACGACCGCCACCCCTCGGGCGTCCAGCTCCTTCACCAGGAGGTCGGCGAGTTGCTCCGTGAGCCGTTCCTGCATCTGCGGACGCTTGGACAGGACGTCGACCACTCGGGGGATTTTCGACAGCCCCACCACCTTGCCGTTGGGGATGTACGCCACATGCGCGTTGCCGATCACCGGCAGCAAGTGGTGCTCGCAGAAGCTCACGAACCGGATGTCCTTGATCAAGACCATCTCGTCGTATTTCTGCGTGAACGCCTTGGTGAGATGGATGCGAGGATCTTGATGAAGACCCTGGAAGACCTCGGCGTACATCCGGGCGACGCGATCGGGGGTCTCGACCAGCCCCTCCCGATCCGGGTTCTCGCCGACCGCCAGGAGGATTTCTCGAACCGCACGGCGAATCCGGTCGAGATCGACTTCGCGTTCATGAGGAGGCGTGTTGGCAGCCATCAATGCTTTCTTGTGGACGGGGCGGGGCCGGGCCGCCGCAGGATCTCCGTCCCCTCGCGACCTTCGCAATCGAGCGCCGCGGCCCGTTCCAGGATCATCCCGCCTGGATCGGCCGCAGCCGTGGGAGGATGCGCCGAGGGAGGCCGCGGTCTCGTCGTAAGTCGAAAAGCACCAAAATGTTCTGGTGGGTTGGTGGTTTATTCTAGGGTTCGCCGGCCTGAAAATCAAGGAGTTGGCCGCGGCTTCAATTCGGACTGAAATCGGGGGGGAACGGCCGATCGCGAGGGATCGAGCCGGCGATGCGTTCGATCTGTTCGAGGCGGTCCTGGATCACGGTGCATCGGTTCTCGATCGAGGGCTCGTTCAAGAGCGCCTGCTTCAGGCCGATGGGGAGGCTGAGCGCGTGGGCCATCACGTCGACGACGACCCCCAGGGGGACTCTTGCATCCAGGAGTTTCGAGAGATCCGGGTCGAGCCCGTGTTCGCGGCCGACGACCCGGCGGAAGAGATCGATGAGGGCGATGCGTCGAGGCTCCTCGGGCTGTTCCGGAGCAAGGTCGTGGAGCAGGTCGACCTCGGCGACCCGGTAGAGCTTTTCGCTGGGGGGTTCGCCCCGCAGTCGGACGCGCTGGATTCCCAGGAGCAGCAGGTTGAATCGGCCGTCGTCGAGCCGTTGATGCCGGATGATCCGGCCCAGGCAGCCGCCGTCCTCGATCGGCGCGGGTTCGGTCCAGCCTTCGGACTTGGGGCGGGTCTTGATTTGAACGATCGTGATCAGCCGGTCGCCCGCGAGCGCGTCCTCGGTCATCCGCCGGTAGCGGGGCTCGAAGATGTGCAGGGGGAGGACGACGTGGGGGAACAGCACGACCTTCGGCAACGGGAACAGCCGAGTGACGTTGGCGAAATCACGCAAATCGAAGTCGTCCATGCCGATTGACTTTCACCTTGTCGAGCCGGCGAATACAATTCGGGGCGGGGTCCGATCCGGGCGCGCCCGTCGTCGGGACGCCGCAAACCGTATTGTAGACGACCGGCCGCCGATCGGCGACCTTGGGAAAGCGTGGGGATGCCCAGAAAACAACAGCCGTCCAGCGACCCCAGGCTTCAAGCGCGTCGCGTCGTCAAGGCCCTGAAGGGGTTGTATCCCGACGCCGAGTGCGCGCTGGATCACAACGGCCCGTTTCAGCTTCTGGCGGCGACGATCCTCTCGGCCCAATGCACCGACGTCCGGGTGAATCTGGTCACTCCCGGGCTGTTCGCCCGGTTTCCCGACGCCCGCGCGATGGCCGAGGCCGATCGCGCCGAGGTCGAGGAGTTGATCCGCTCGACGGGCTTCTTCCGGGCCAAGGCGAAGAACCTCCAGGCGATGGCGGCCCGGTTGGTCCAGGAGCACGGCGGCGAGGTCCCCCGCGACCTCGACCTCCTGACGGCCTGCGCCGGGGTGGGGCGGAAGACGGCCAACGTGGTGCTCGGGACGGCCTACGGCCTGGCGACCGGCGTCGTCGTCGACACCCACGTCAAGCGGCTCGCCGTCCGGCTCGGCCTGACGACCCGGAAGACCCCCGAGCAGATCGAAGCCGACCTGATGGCCATCGTCCCGCGCTCCGAGTGGGTCGCCCTCAGCCACCGCCTGATCCACCACGGCCGGCAACTCTGCCTGGCCCGAAAGCCCCGATGCAGCCGGTGCCCCCTCGAACCCATCTGCCCCAAGATCGGAGTCAAGTCGTGGGAGTGAACAAGTCCGTCCGGCCGCGTCAAAACGACGCCCGCCATATCTCTGGAGTGAGCTTGACGGCGCTCTCCAGCGGCGGCGTGATTGTAAAGATGCGTGGGGTTCGGGCGAACAGGTGGACGCGGTAGATCCGCCAGTTTTCGGGCCGTTCGGCCGCCAGATCGCACTCGTTGCGAGTCAGAAAGAAGGGCGTGCGGGCGGAGCCGTTCGTCGTCTTGACCTCGATCAAACGTTCGTGACCGTCGCGATTGAACGACAGGACGTCGAATCCCGCGCCGTCGCCGTCCTCGTCGGCGATCCAACGGACTTTCTGGGCCAGGTCGGGCCGGTCGGCTTCGGTGAGCCGACGCTTTACAAGTTCAAATACGAAAGCCTCTCCGGCCTTGCCCAATTCGCGATTTCGATGGTCCCGTTCAACGGGATCGAACTTTTGAACCAGTCGTCGCAAGCGATCGGGAATCGGCTTGTCTGCCAGACTGGCTTTTGGTGGTTCGACGAAAACCTCAACGGCTGACGGTTCTGCGGGTCGCGGGTTTAGGGCGGGCTGGAGGAGGGCGGGATGGTCGGTGAGAAAGCGGTCGATCGCACCGAAAATGGCGTTCTGATAGTTCCGTTTGGGCATGTACCCGGGAATCCAGGGCATACCAAGTTCATCCAAGACGGCCGAAATATTCTGGTGTTTGAACTCGACCGAGCGGTGCGTTCGACCGATTCGGGCCATAAGGGCCGCGCTGTGTTGGGACTTCACGTAGGGGAGGCCGGAGAGATCGGCTTGAAGCATGGCGAAGTAATCGGCGACGATCGCGTCAAGCTCGTCATCCTGCCACGGCTTCCCCATCTTCGCTTCGTCAGCCATGTCGTTCATTCCGCCCATCGACTTTGAGGAACGTCCCACCCGCGACGGCCTCGGAATTGGAGTGTCATGGCCGAGACGTGTCCGGTATTTTATGATTAAGGACGAGAGGGACCAACTGCCGTCCGGCCGGGCCGGGGCGGGCGAATCGACGGGACGGATACGACATGCATATTCTGGACATCTTCGAGACGAACCCCACGACCTTCAGCTTTGAATTCTTTCCTCCGAAGTCGGACAAGGCGTCGGCGGATCTGTTCGAGACGATGGAGCATCTTCAGTCGCTTCAGCCTTCGTTCGTGTCGGTCACCTACGGGGCCGGCGGTTCGACCCGTGAGCGGACGCATGATCTGATCGTCCGAATCCAGAGCGAGACCAATCTCACCGCCGTCTCGCACCTGACCTGCGTCTGCCATTCCGAGGCCGAACTCGACGCGATCCTGACGCGCTACGCCGATTCCAGGATTGAGAACATCCTCGCGCTCGGGGGCGATCCGCCGCGCAACCTTCAGGGCTACGACCGTGGGAACGACGCCTTTCAGTACGCGGATCAACTCGTTCGGTTCGTCCGCTCGCGTTCGGACGCGGTTGATTCGCGGGGGTTCGGCGTCGGGGTCGCGGGCTTCCCCGAGGGGCATCCCGGGACCCCCAATCGGCTCCAGGAGATGGACAACCTCAAGCGCAAGGTCGACGCCGGCGCCGATTACATCTGCACCCAGCTCTTCTTCCAGAACGCCGACTTCTACGACTTCCGCGAGCGCTGCGACCTGGCGGGAATCCGGGTGCCGATCCTCGCCGGGATCATGCCCGTGACGTCCAGGGAGAACCTGGCGCGGATCGCCGAGCTGGCGCTGGGGGCGCGAATTCCGGCCCGGTTGCTACGGGCCGTCGAGCGGTGCGGAGACTCGGCCGAGTCGGTCGCCAAGGTCGGCGTCCACTGGGCCACCGAGCAATGCCGCGACCTGCTGGACAACCAGGTCCGCGGGCTGCACTTCTACACCCTCAACCGCTCCGACGCGACCCGGCAGATCTATGAATTCCTGGGCGTCAAGGATTCCTCGGCCCTCGGCCAACGCGCGGCCGTCTGAGCCGGGCGTTCCCAAGAACGAGCCGACGCGATGACCGATCCCGACCGCGACCTCACGCGCCGGCTGAAGGCCAGGGCCGTCGAGTTGGGCTTCGACCGCGTCGGGGTCGCCGACGCGCGGACGCCCCCCGACTACGACCGATTCCGCGAATGGCTCGACGCCGGCCGCGCCGCGGGCATGGATTACCTGGAACGACACGCCGAGGCCCGCGCCCATCCCGCCCACGTGTTCGAGGGCGTTCGGTCGGTGGTCATGGTCAGCATGGTCTACGGCGCGCCGGCCGACGGGCCGTCCGCTCCTTCTCCCGGCAAGATCGCGCGGTACGCGAAGGGGCGCGACTATCACCAGGTCCTTCGGGCGCGGCTCGCCGAGCTGTTCGACTGGCTGAAGGCCGAGCGCCCGGAGGTCCAGGGGCGCGCGGTGGTCGACACCGCGCCGTTGCTGGAGCGCGATTACGCGCGGCTCGCCGGGCTGGGGTGGATCGGCAAGAATACGCTGCTGATCGACCGTAAGCTGGGGAGCTTCACCTTTCTGGGCGCGTTGCTGGTCGATCTCGATCTCGAAGCCGACGCCCCTCACGGCGCGAGCCATTGCGGGACCTGCACGAGGTGCCTGGACGCCTGCCCCACGGGGGCGTTCGACGGGCCGTACCAGCTTGATGCGGGGCGTTGCATCAGCTACTGGACGATCGAGCATCGCGGCGCGATCCCCGACGACCAGGCCGACCGCCTCGACGGCTGGGTGTTCGGCTGCGACGTCTGCCAGGACGTTTGTCCCTGGAACCGCAAGGCGCCCGCCGGCCGCGTCAGCGATCTGGAGGCGCGGGACGATTGGGTCGAGCCCGACCTGGTGGAATGGCTGGATCGATCGAAGGGGGATTGGAAGCGGGCACTTCGAGGGGCGGCCCTTGAGCGGGCGCGGCGGGTCGGGCTGGTGCGGAACGCGGCCCTGGCCCTGGGGTCGGCCCGCGACGACCGCGCGACGACGGCCCTCGTCGATCGGCTGGCGGACCTCGCCGAAGATCCGGTGATTCGAGGCGCCGCGGCCTGGGCGCTGGGCCGGATCGGCTCGGCGCCCGCCCGCGAGGCGCTGGAGCGGTTCCGGGGCGACGACGACGCGGTGACGCGCGAGGCCGTCGTCCGGGCGCTGAAGTCGGGGGCCGGCGTCAGGTCGTCGTCGGCGGGGTGTTGACGACGGTCGGCGGGTTGGCCGACCAGGTCACCGGGCTGATCTGGCCGGTGATCGACTGGCCGAAGCCGTCGGCGGTGGTCACCTTGAAGGTGTTGGAGCCGTCGCCGAGGGGCACCATGATGCTGTAATTTCCGTCGGCGCCGGTGGTGGTCGTCGCGCCGGGGGAGTTGTGGTTGAGTTCGCTGAAGGTCACCGCCGCGTTGGGGGTGGCCTGGCCTGTGAAGTGGACGTTCCGCATGCTGGTGATCCGGCTGTGCAGCGGTCCGTCGGAGGCCGGGTCGAGGACGACGTTCACGACCGGGCTGATCGTGGTCTTGGCGCCGAGGTTCTGCATGGCGATCCGGACGTCGGCGGCGTTGATCTTGCCGTCGCGGTTGGCGTCGGCGTCGAACTTGTAATTCGTGCTGCCGGACGACGCGCCCATGCTTGATTTGATCGCCTTGACGTCGGTCTGATCGACCGAGCCGTCGCCGTTGGTGTCGCCCGGCAGGAAGAAGCCGAGCAGGTACTTGCCGGTGGTCCCCGACAGGCCCTTGACGTTGAGCGTGTACGAGGTCGGGGGCGAGCCGGCCGGGGGGACGTTCAGCGTGGCCGTGACGGCCGAACTGACCGGCGTCGCCAGCCCCTGCGCCTTGACGACCGAATGCGCGTAGGTCGCGTGCTGGACGCGAATCGGCCGTCGACTCCCCTCGGCCTGGATCGAGACGATCGACGGCTTGACGGCCGAGCTCGGGTCGGCCGCGACGTCGACGCCGACCACCAGCCGGCCCCCCTTGCCCCCCGTGAAGTAGCCGGGGTCGATCTTGAATTGGGCCGTCGAGACCTGGCCGGCCGCGGCGATCGTCCCGGGGACGATGGCGAAGGTGCTTCCCATCCCCGCGCTCATCACCGTGCGGTCTTCAAGGCGATCGACGGAGCAAAGCCTCTCACGACGCTTCCGCGGCAGTTCATTCGACGGTTTCATCGGCCCTCCTTGGCAGGCAGCCTGGATCTGGACGTCGTCGGCGCCGCAGAGATCCTGGACGCCGTCGTTTCGGACGGAGGTGGTTTCGATCGGCCTTCGAAGTTCCCGGCCGCCCACCTCGATTTGAGAGATGAAGATGGGATCGGTCGTCGCGCCCGGCGGACTTGAGCTAATCGTTGAAATCTGAAAAACCGGCAAAGTCGGCCGAAGCGCCGGCATGCGAGATCGACCAGCCGTCGCGAGGCCCGCGGCGGCGGTCGATGAAGAGACCAGGATTGGAATCGGTCGGAAGGGCGCGGCGCCCGGGGGCGGTTCAGTCGGCTTCGAGCGTCATTTACGCCGGCCGCAGCGCGTGGTTGGGCGCGGGGGCTTCGCGGTCGGGCGTTGCGGTCGCGGGCGCGGCGGCGACTCCCGACTGACCGACCCGAAGCCGCCAGGCGACCGCGACGTACAGGACGACGGCCGCCCACATGAACATACCGTAATATTGCGCGACGTCGTGCCCCGTGCCGTCGGCGAAGAGTCCGCCGAGCTCGCTCGACGTGCTCGCCATGAAGAGGAACGAGGTGGTCAGGGCGGCGGCGATCGCGTACCGGGCTCGCGAGGTCAGGCCGGGCGAGTACAACTCGTACACGAGGTAGGTGTAGGGGAACACGAGGGTGACGAAATGGTGCTTCCAGCTCCGCTCCGAGACGAACAGCATGGTGAGCACCACCAGGGAGATCTCGCCCAGGTAGAGGGGGCTCTTGCGGTCGGGGTCCTTGGTTCGGCAGAAGAAGCCGAGCAGCCCCACCAGGCCCAGGGCCACGCTCTTGACGAGCAGGCCGACCACGTGAGGCGGCAGCGACGCCAGGTTCAGATCGAGCTGGACGTCGTAGCGGTCGGTCCCCGGCTTGATCTCGGTGAGCAGCCGCGTCAGGACGCCGACGACCGATTGGTTGGGCTCCTGGGGGCTGGCGTTGCCTTCCATCAGGAACGGCGTCAGCATCCGGTGCCACCAGGTCTCCAGGCAGAGCGTGTTGAAGTCCGAGCCCAGCACCAGGCTGGGGATGACCACCAGGAACAGGGCCAGACCCAGGAACGTCGCCCCCACCGTCCGCCACGACTTCTTGTAGAAGAAGTAAGGGGCGAACAGCGCGGGGGTCACCTTGTACGAGATGGCCAGGCCCAGCAACAGGCCCGCGGCCACGTCGTATCCGTTCCGCCAGGCATGGAACATCACCGCCAGCAGGAACAGGATCAGCAGGTTGATGTTGCCGTGGTGGAGGTCGCCGAGGATCGGCCGCAGGCTCAGAAGCAGGATCGCGGTCTGGAAGAACGGCGGCGGCGTGGTTCGACCCGGCAGCTTGACCACGTCGAAGCAGATCAAGAGCGTGATCGTCGTCAGCGCCGCCTTGATCAAGAACCACGACAGCGCGGCCGCGACCGGCGGCAGGGTCATCAACGGGCGGAGCGTGATCGGCATGATCGGCGGGTTCGGGAAGTACATCTTGTCGTAGATGTTCACCCCGTTCCAGAACTTCAAGACCTGGGGCTGCCAACGCACGAAGGCGCTGCGCTGGTCGGCGGCCTTGGGGTAATAGAACGCCGCGGCGGTGACCACGATCGTCGCCCAAAGGAACCAGAAGAACGGTCGCGCGAACCGGCCGATGACGAGGCGTCGGGGTCCGGTGTCGATCTCGAGCACGGCGTACTCCCTCCCTGGAGAAAGCCACGCAGAGCGAACCAGCATCGGGGCTTCGCCGCGGACTTCAAAGGATGCCCTTCACTTCACCGGCCGGACGCCCAGGGGATCGGAATCGGCGGAATCATCTCCAATTCCACCTCCGACGCCCCGGGAGAAGGTCGGATCCGGATGAACGGAACCGGGTCCCCCTCTTCTTGCACGGCGTCCAACGGGACGGCCGGCTGGGCCTGCAAGCTCGGGACGAAGTGATACCGCAAGACCACCGATCCGTCAAGATCGGGCTCCATCTCGCGAACCGTCAGCCGCCCCGGCTCGGCCGTCACCTTGGCCTTCCCGCGCACGGCGTCCCCCTCGAAGCCCGTGATCCGGGCGATCAGGAGTGCGCCGTCGTCCTCCAAGACCGTCGCCAGGTCGGGGTTCGACTGGCAGAACCGTCGCGCCCGAGGGGTCCAGCAGACCATCAGGGTGGGCCGGTAGAGCCGGGCGTAGGTCTCGAAGAAGGTCCGGTCCCACTCGGCGACGCCGAACAGCTTCCCCTCGCCGAACTGCGTGAAGTTGGTCCGCAGGGCCGCGTGCAGATACGGGCCGCCGATCAGCTCGACCCCCGTCCGCTCGGGGATCAGGCCGCTGAATCGGCCCCGCTGATACGGGTCGGGCGTCCCCGGAACGTCGAAGCCCCCTTCCTCGTAAAGCACGCGGTCGCCGGGCTTTGCATGGGCCTTGATCCCGGAGACCACCCAGACCAGCCGGGGCGACGGCCGACTCGACAGGAACGGCTCGGGACCCCCCAGCCGGGCTTGCGCCGAGCCCGCCAGCGAGACCCCCAGGATTCGAACCCCGATCAAGACGGCCGCGGCCACGGCCCAGTGGTCGAGCCGAAGCGGTCCCAATCGCCTGGGCCGAAGCGCCTCCAGAAGCGGGCTGAAACCCGCGCCGACCGCCACGGTCAGTCCCGTGTAAAACGCGTAGGTGTGCCGCCCCGGCTGGAGGAAGTCGAACGCCCGGACGTCCCCGGACAGGTATCCCCAGAAGAAGCCCGCCCCGCAGAACCCGCAGAGCGCCGCCCCCGTGCCGCGGCGGCGACGCCAGAGCACGACCAGCCCGGGGGCTCCCAGCATGATCAGGATCACCTGGACGGGCGCCTCGGCGACCGCGATCTGGACGATCCGCCGCGCCGCCCCTTCCGGGTGCCGAAACACGAAGTCGCTGGCCCCCTTGGTCTGGGAGAGCCAGACCAAGGGCAGCCACCAGAACGCGTTCAACGCCAGGACCGCCGCCGGAAGGGTCCAGACGCCCAGCCGCCGCTTGAACGTCAGCCGCGACCGGCAGGCGAGGTATGCGACCGCGCCGGCGGGGCCGACGATCATGGCAGAGGTCAGATGGACCAGAAACGCCGACGCCGACAGCAGCGAGGCCGCCAGCCAGCGGCCGAAACCGCCGACGTCGAGGAACCGGCCGAACGCCCCCGTCGCGACCAGGCTCAGGGGGACCGCCAGCAGGTACGGCACCATCCCGAATTCCGCGTAGTTGATCGGGAAATCGGTCCAGATGTAAACCAGGTAGAGCCAGACGGCCGTCGTCGCGCCCCCCGCCCGCAGCCTCCAGACCCAGCAGGCCGCCGCCACCAGCCAGGGGGCGAGCGCCGTGCCGATCAGCACGTAAAGCTTGTAGGCCCATTCAGGACGGTCGCCGCCGAACGCCCAGACGACCACCTCGGGGAGCGTCGACGAGGCCGGGAAGACGACGCTCTTGGGATAGCCCGCCATGAAGCCGGGGTCGTAGCCGGCCGTCGTCCCCGACTGCCGGAGGAACGACCGGGTGACCAACGCACTGTGATAATAAAGCGGGTGGTCGTCGCGCCAGAGCGGCCAGCCGTTGCGGAGGCCGTCGGCGCCCCCCATCCCGAGCCAGACGGCGACGCCGTGCAGGACGCAGGCCGAGACCGTCAGGACGATCGCCAGCGCCCGGCCGTTTCGCGTCGGCTTGCCGTCGGCCTCGATGGGGACCGTCGCCTGACGAGGCGGCGGAGAGGCGGCCGAAGCCTTCACCCCCGAGGGGGGCTCGTCGGCGAATGGGATCGGATCGGCGTCGGTCATCGATCCGTCCATCTAATCGAGGGGAAATCGTATTCCCTTCTCCCCCCGGGAGAAGGCGCCCGAAGGGCGGATGAGGGCCGTCGGAATCGCCACGGATTTCGGGTGCGGGGTCGTCATGCGCCTCGAAGCGCCACGACCCTCATCCGGCCGTGCCGGCCCGACCCCACAAGTGGGGTTCCCCCCGC
>CALCIC010000202.1 GCA_937907405.1 uncultured Isosphaeraceae bacterium
GATCACCATGGTCAGCGACTTCAAGAAGCCGATCACCGAAGACAGCCAGCGGGCCGTCGTGGCGATCCGCCTGGAAGACGCCAAGGCGTTCCAGAACACCCTCAATCGGGTGATCGAGCTGTCTCACGCCTCCCCCAAGAAGCGCGACTTCCAGGGGACGACCATCCTCGACTTCGACTTGCCCGAGCTGCCGAACCAGGCGGGCGTTCAACCCCAGTTCAAGGGCCCGGTGAGCGTGGCCGTCGCCAAGGATTCGGTCTACCTGACCACCGACGCCACGCTGCTGGAGCAGGTCCTCCGCCCCGGCGCCGTGCCGCTCGCCGACAGCTCGGCGTTCCAGACCGTCGCCAAGGAGTTCCCCGAGAAGGTCAGCGGCATGACCTTCATCCGTCCCGACGAGCAGGCCCGGCTGTCTTACGACATGCTCAAGAGCGGCCGGTTCGAGAAGGCGATTCAGCAGGCGATGGCGGCCAGCCGCCAGCAGGGACGCGACGTTCCCGAACTGCCCAAGCTGATCGATCCGTCCAAGATGCCGGACTTCGAGGTCTTCGCCAAGTATCTGTCGCTCGGCGGCAGCTACAGCGTGATGGACGACGACGGCTTCACCCAGACCAGCTTCAGCCTGCGTGGGGCCAATCCCTGAGCCCGACTTCAAAGCCGGTCCCCGGCTTCCCTGTCGAACCTCGCGGCGAGCCGGACGTCCGGCTCGCTGCTTCCGTTCTCGGGCGAGGCGGCCCCGTCGCTTCTCTCGCGCGATCGACGTCCCCCGAGGGCCGGCCCCATGCCCGCCTCGCGTTCCGAGTCCTCGATCCGACTTCGAGGCGCCCGAACCCACAACCTCAAGGCGATCGACCTCGACCTGCCCCTGGGCCGTCTGATCGCGGTCACCGGCGTCAGCGGCGCGGGTAAGAGCTCGCTGGCCTTCGACACCCTGTACGCCGAGGGCCAGCGGCGGTACGTCGAGACCTTCTCGGCCTACGCCCGGCAGTTCCTCGAACCTCTGGAAAAACCCGACGCCGACCGGATCGAGTGCATTCCTCCGGCCATCGCGCTGGCCGCCCGCGAATCCCGCCCCTCGGGCCGGAGCACGGTGGGGACGATCACCGAGATCCATGACTACCTCGCCCTCCTTTTCGCCCGTCGCGGCCGGGTCGCCTGCCGCAATTGCGGCGAGCCCGTCGCGCCGGCCACGCCCCGCTCGGTCTCCCAGGCGATCGAGGCGCTCCCCGAGGGCGCTCGCTACGAGGTCGTCGCGCCGGTCGAGGTCCTCGACGGCACCGACGTCGAAGCCCTCGGTCGCGGCCTGCTCGAACAGGGGCTGACGCGCGCCCGGATCGGCGACCGCCTGATCGATCTGGCGGCCGACGGCCTGGTCGACGGCCGGGCCGAGGCCGTCTCCATCGGCCGGATCGATCTGATCGTCGACCGCCTGACGCGGGGCAAGGATTCGATTCGTCGTCGGCTCGACTCGATCGAGACGGCGTTTGCGAAGGGGCTCGGAAGGTGCCGCGTCGTGTCCGAGCCCGACGCCTGGACGTTCGTCCGCGGCTGGCGATGCAGCCGATGCGGGACCGACCATCTGGAACCCCAGCCGAATCTGTTCCGCCCCACCAGTCCGCTCGGCGCCTGCCCTCGGTGCGAGGGCCTGGGGAGCGTGGTCGAACTCGAATTCGACCTGGAGCGGATCGTACCCGACCCGTCGAAGTCGCTTCGCGAGGGGGCGGTCGCCGCCTGGAACGAGTCGGAGTCGCGGCGTCGGACCTGTCCCGAGTGCCGGGGCGCTCGGCTGCGTCCCGAGGCGCTCGCCGTCCGGATCGAGGGGACGAACATCGTCGAGTTCTCCGCCCTCCCGATCGGCCGCGCCCGCGAATTGCTGGACTCCTGGATCGGGCTCGACGACGCCGAAGCCGGCGGGCTTCGCGCCCCGATCGCCTTGCGGCTCGACCACCTGATGCGGATCGGCGTCGGCTACCTGACGCTCGATCGGTCGTCGCGGACGATCTCGGCCGGCGAGCTGCGGCGGGCGACGATGGTCAAGACGCTGGGCTCGGGCCTGGTCGGTACGCTCTACGTCCTCGACGAGCCGACGATCGGCCTCCACGCCCACGACGTCGGCCGGCTGGTCGGCGTGCTCCAGGCGCTCCGCGACGAGGGGAACACCCTGGTCGTCGTCGACCACGAGGCCGACGTGATCCGCGCCTCCGACCACGTCGTCGACCTCGGCCCCGGCGCGGGCGAGGCCGGCGGCCGGGTGCTCTTCGCCGGCCCGGCCGCCGGCCTGGACGCGGTCGAAGGCTCGCTCACCAGCGACTATCTCTCGGGCCGCAAGCGCATCCAGCCGCCCGGGAGCAGGCGGACGCCGGCGCGCGGGCGACTGACCCTCAAGGGCGCGTCGGGGCATAATCTGAAAGACGTTGATGCAAGCTTCCCTCTGGGCGTGCTCTGCGTCGTGACCGGGGTCAGCGGCGCGGGCAAGAGCACGCTGGTCGAGGAGACGCTCTATCCGGCCCTCCGCAATCGGATCGCCGACGAGTCGCTTCCGACCGCGCCGTTCGTCGAGCTGGCCGGCCTGGGCGATCTGGCCGAGGCCGTGTTCCTCGACCAATCGCCGATCGGCCGGTCGGGGCGGTCGAACCCGGCGACCTACCTGAAGGCGTTCGACGAGATCCGCCGGACGTTCGCCGCGACTCACGAGGCCAGGCTTCGCAATTACGAGGCCGGGACGTTCAGCTTCAACATCGACGGCGGCCGATGCTCGGCTTGCAAGGGGGACGGGTTTCGGCGTATCGATATGCAATTCCTCCCCGATGTGATGATCCGCTGCCCCGACTGCAAGGGGGCCCGGTATCGTCCCGAGGTCCTGGAAGTCGGCTATCGGGGCAAGAACATCGCCGAGGTCCTGGAGTTGACCGGGCGCGAGGCGTTCGGCTTCTTCCGCAACCGCCCCAAGATCCAGTCGCGGATGCGTCCGCTGCTGGACGTCGGGCTCGACTACCTGCGCCTCGGCCAACCGGCCGCGACCCTCTCCGGCGGCGAGGCGCAACGGCTCAAGCTGGCGGCGTTCCTGGGCGGTTCGACCGCCGCGCTCAACCGCGCGGGGAACGTCGCGCACACGCTGTTCATCCTCGACGAGCCGACCGCCGGCCTCCATCCGTCCGACATGGTCCGGCTGATCGAGGCCCTCGGCAGCCTGGTCGATCGGGGACACTCGGTGCTGGTCGTCGAGCACAGCCCGGAGATCATGATCTCGGCCGACTGGATCATCGACCTCGGCCCCGGGGCGGGCGACGACGGTGGTCGGATCGTCGCCGAGGGGACGCCGGAAGAGGTCGCGAAGTCCGGAACCCTCACCGGCGAGGTGGTCGCCCGGGCGCTTGCGCGCGCTGCCGAGAGCGGCGAGTGAACCTCGCTCGACGCGTCCGCGTCCTTGAACCGAACAGTGCGACGGCGATTCCAATCGGAGACGCAGACGATGTCCAAGAGCAAAGGCTACGAGGGGCCGCTGGAACAGACCGCGCCTTGCCAGTGGCGGATTCCCCGGTCCTATCGCGACGATATGCGGGTCGACGGTCTGATCTTCGCCGACGACGCATTGATCAGTCAGATCAAGAAGGACCAGGGTCCGGAGCAGGTGGTGAACGTCGCGACGTTGCCGGGGATTCAGAAGGCAAGCCTGGCGATGCCCGACATCCATTGGGGGTACGGGTTCTGCATCGGCGGGGTCGCCGCGACCGACCCGGAGCAGGGGGGGGTGATCTCGCCGGGAGGCGTCGGCTACGACATCAACTGCGGCGTCCGTCTGCTTCGGACCAACCTCGAATGGGCTGACGTCAAGGGGCGCGTCCGGCCGCTCGTCGACCGACTTTTCCAGGACGTCCCCACCGGAGTCGGCCAGCGCGGGGCGTTTTCGTTCAATAAGCCGGAGCTGATCCGATTGCTCGGCGAAGGAGTCTCGTTCGTCGTCGACAAGGGGTTCGGCGTCGCGCGCGACGTCGAGTTCGCCGAGGCCGGCGGACGGCTCGACGGCGCGGACCCCGGGCGGGTCGGCGAGCGCGCCATCCTTCGCGGCGCCGACCAGTGCGGCACGTTGGGATCGGGAAACCACTTCCTGGAGGTCCAGGTCGTCGACCGCGTCCTCGACGCCGGGGCCGCCGAGGTCATGGGCCTGCGCGAGGGGCAGGTCACGGTGTTGATCCACTCGGGCTCGCGCGGGCTGGGCTATCAGGTCTGCGACGATTACCTGGGCGTGTTCAAGAATGCACATAAGAAGTATGGATTCGAGCTTCCCGACTGGCAGCTCGCCTGCGCGCCGGTCCGCAGCCCGGAGGGGCAGGACTACCTGGGGGCGATGCGGGCCGCCGCCAACTACGCCTGGTGCAACCGCCAGTTGCTCACGCATCTGGCGCGCCAGGTGTTCTCCTCGATCTTCGGCAAGCCGTGGGAGGCGCTCGGGATGGACCTGGTCTACGACGTCGCGCACAACATCGCCAAGTTCGAGGACCACGACGTCGGCGGCGGGGTTCGGAAGCAGGTCTGCGTCCATCGCAAGGGGGCCACGCGGGCGTTCCCGCCCGGGCATCCCGAGGTCCCCGACGCCTACGCCGAGGTGGGCCAGCCCGTCATCATCCCCGGCAGCATGGGGACGGCGAGTTGGGTGTTGGCCGGGCAGCCGGGGAGCATGATCCACTCATTCGGTTCGAGCTGCCACGGCGCCGGCCGGATGATGAGCCGAACCGCCGCGATCCGCCTGGCCGAGGGGCGTCGAATTGACAAAGAACTGGACGCGATCGGGATCATCGCCCGGGCTCGGGGCCACAAGGGGCTCGCCGAGGAGCAGCCGGCCGCCTACAAGGACGTCGACCTGGTCGTCGACGTGGTCGACAAGGTCGGCATCTCCAAGAAAGTCGCCCGGCTGCGGCCCGTGGGAGTGATCAAGGGGTGATCCGGTGATCCGAAAGCTGAAATCGACCGTGTTGCCAGACGAGGAGCCTCCTCGTACCATGATTTCAAGGCGACTCCGATCGTCGACGTCCGTTGAGGTTCTTGGGGCGGGGTGTTGGGCATGACGATCCTGATCGTGTATTACCTGAGCGGACAGTGGTTTGGCGAGGTCGTCGACTGGAAGCGGTCGGGCACGGGGTTCTACCGCGAGTTGACCCGGGTCGTGCTGCCGCAGTCGAAGACCGAGATCGAGAAGTACGCCGCCGACAACCAGTACAAGATCGAGTGGCGAGGCGAAATCCCCGAGGAGTCTCCGACCGCCCCCGCATCGGTTTGAACGTCGGGGTTCGGCCTCAGCTTCCCAGCGGTCGGAGGCGCCAGACGATCTGGCAGCGATTGCCCTCGGGGTCGTGGAAGAAGGCGGTTTTGAAGGCGTCGTCGTCGACGGCCGTATCGGTCTCGAAGGTCAGGCCGAGCCGCTCCAGCTCGGCGCGCTTGGCGGCGACGTCGTCGACCCAGAACGCGACATGGCACACCCAACGCTGGTTGGCGTTCGACTGCCCTTCGGGCCGGGCGATGATCTCGATCGCGCCCCCGTCGTCGTCGGCGAGGAAGTAGCCCCCCGGCGGATCGCCGGGGCCGACCAGAACGACCCGTAGGCCCATGGTCTGGACGTAGAAGTCCTTGAGGGCCCCAGCGTTCTGGGCGAAGATCGCGAAGTGTTCCAGACGCGCCATAATTCGCTCAACCTTTCTGACTCTTGGTTTTCGTCCTGGGCTTGGCCTTCGACGGCTTGTCTCCCGCCAGCCTCAGGATCGTCTTCCACTCGGCGTCCGAGACCGGCTGAACCGACAGCCGACTCCCCTTGCGGAGCAGTTCCATGCCGGTCAGCTCGGCGACCGTCTTGAGCATGGGCAGCTCAAGCGGCGGGTCGATCGGCCTCACGCCCTTGATCGACACCTGAAACCACGTCGGCTCGTCCGGATCGCTCTTGGGGTCGTGGTGGTCCGCCTCGGGATCGAAGGCCGTCGGATCGGGATGGCCCGCCTTCACCACCTCGGCGATGCCGACGACCGCCGCGGGGGTGACGCTGGAATGGTAGAACAGGACGCCGTCCCCCACCTGGACGGAGTCGCGGAGGAAGTTCCGAGCCTGGAAGTTCCGCACCCCGTCCCAGCCCGTCGTCCCATCGGGCTCGCCCATCAAGTCTTCGAAGGAGTAGCAGTCGGGCTCGGATTTGAACAACCAGTACGCCATGCGAAACCCTCGTTATCGTTGCAGCCGTCGCCGTCGTCGTCGTCGTTCCCACCGTCTTGGAACTTCCCAATGAACCCGGAGACCCGCGTCGCGTCAATCCAGAACCCGCCCCCGGCGATTGGGTTCGATCGTCGCGGTTTTCGGTGGATCGATCCACCTCCCGGCGACGATCAAGCGGGCCCCGAGAGCATCGAGAGCACCGAGGCGATTGGCTTCGATCGTCGTGATTCGTGACCGTCCATCCAGAACCCGCCCCCGGCGATTGGGTTCGATCGTCGCGGTTTTCGGTGGATCGATCCGCCTCCCGGCGACGACCAATCGGGCTCCGAGAGCATCGAGAGAATCGAGGCGATTGGCTTCGATCGTCGTGATTCGTAACCGTCAATCCAGAACCCGCCCCCGGCGATTGGGTTCGTTCGTCACGGTTTTCGGTGGATCGATCCACCTCCCGGCGACGATCGAGCGGGCCCCGAGAGCATCGAGAGCACCGAGGCGATTGGGTTCGATCGTCGTGATTCGTGAACGTCAATGGAGTGAATGGTCCCGCGGCGGCGGTTTGTGAAGTGCGCATGGAATCGCCTCCCATTCTGAGTTTACGACCAAACGACGGCTTCGAACAAAGAGGGAAGCGCGTAAGAGCTGGCGAACGTCCTCCTGGTCGTTGAAATCGATCGGATCGGGACGATCCGCGGCATCGGCGCGGCTCTCAGGTTGGGATGATCTCTCCCAGCTTGCCGGACGTGATATAGTCGCTGAAGGTCCGGCCCAACGGGGGCGAACGCACCCTTTGAGTCTTGCATCGAGTTGACTGGAGAGGCCGTTGATGAGGGTCGCCTTGCTGGGGTGGTCTCTGGAGGAGGACGTCGTCGCCGCGCTGGGGGGGCTAGGCGTCGAGGTCGTCGCCTTCACACGATGGTTCCCGGACCAACCCGCGCGCGAGGCGCACCACGGCTGGCTGGAGGTGCGTTGCCCGCATGAGATCGGCGGGGGAGCGCGCGAGGAAGCGGTCGCGTTCGGGATCGCGGCCGTCCGCGAGGCGAGCACGTCGGGACTCGGCTTCGAGTTCGACGTGGTCCACGCCCTCGACTGGCGAACCCGCGACGCGGCCGGCGAGTTGGCCGCTCGCGCTCCAGGATCAATCCTCGTGGGTTCGCACGACGACCTCGCGATCGACGTCCCGTTCGGCCCTCGCGAGGCGCCCGCCGCCTGGCTCTGCAACCACCCCTGGAGCGCCGAACGACTGAACAAGAGCATCGGCGGCGAGCCACCGGTGTTCACCGTTCCGACCGCCCTTGCACTCACGCTTCAGAAACCGCCGGCGCTCCAGGACGACGCCGACGTTGAGAGCAAGGACGACCCCGAAGTCGAGCCTCCGGCGGAAGGGCCTTGTCTCGTGGTTTCGCTGGGAGTGGACGCGCGAGTTTCGCTGAAGGTGTTGACCCAGGCGTTGCGGATCGCCCACGAACTGGTCCCTGGTCTGGCCGTGGCGGTTTTCGACGCGGGGGGGCGTCATGATCGCCTCCGGCGTTGGTTGGATCGATCGGGGCTCGCCTCAAGGCGGTGGGCGTCGACGTCGGCCCCCAGTTCCGAGGCGTGGAACGCGGCCGTGGCTCAGGCGGCGGTGGTCGGCCTGGCGTCGCGGGACCTGGTCGACGACCCGACGGCCTGGGCGGCCTGGCTGGCCGGCGTCCCGGTCGTCGGGCTTCAGACCCGAAATGCCGAGGCACTGGGGCAGGCGCTGGTCGACGCCGTCTTTTGCCCCGAGCGCCGCGACCTCGAGGTTCGCGCCCGCGCCGCGTTGGCCGGACTACCGCTCAATGTCGAGGCGACCGCGGCGGGTTGGCTCCGCGCGTATCTGCTGCTCATCGACCGCAACCGGGCGGCGGGCGAAAAGGGGTCAGGCGAAAAGTCAGGCGAAAAGGGGTCAGGACCCATTTTTAAAGAAATGGGTCCTGACCCCTTTTCGCCTGCTGACCCCTTTTCGCCTGACTCCTTTTCGCCCGTTGCGTTCCCGGACCTGCGGTCGCGGCTGACCTTGACCCCGGTTTCGAGCCGCGAGGCGCTGGCCTCGTGGTCGCTGCGCCCCGACGATTGGCGATCGGCGCTTCAATGGATGGGTCCGGAAGCGGCCCGAGCGGCGTTGACGATTCGCCTGTTCGACGTGACGGACGTGGCCTACGACGGGTTGAACGCCCACAGCGCCTTCGACGTCGACCTGTCGCTCGCCGAGACGCACAAGGTGATCGAGACCGCCTACGAGGGTCGTTCGCTGGCCGCCTGCCTGGGCGCCCGGACCCAGTGGGGCTACTTTCACCCGCTCGCTCACGCGCGGATCTGCCACATGCCGCGGCAGGGGTTTGCGCCGCCGCCGCCGTCGGTCGTCCGACGGCTCCGGGTCATCCCGCGGCGTCCCTGAACATGATCGACCGCCGCCGTCGTGATCGTCTCTTCGCTTTGCTTCGATTCGATTCGTGAAACGGATCTCGACATGCCCTGCCTGGCCCTCGTCCTGGAACTCCATCACCCGCTTCCCGACGCCGGCTCGGCCGTCGGCGCCGACTGGGCGCCGGCCGCGGTCGAGACGTACTGGCCGATCCTCCACGCGCTGCATCGGTTCGCCGAGAACGCCGGCGGGGCGTCGTTGACCCTCGCCGTCAGCCCGAGCTGGATGGCGCTGGCGGCCGATCCAAGGGCGCAGGCTCGGGTCCGCTTGGAACTCGAAACGCGGTTGGAGCGGCGCGAGGGGGCGGTCGATCCCGTTTTGCATCAATTCGTCGTCAAGACCTGCGAAGGGGACGCGGTTCGGCTGCTCCGCCAATGGAACGGGGCCGATGCGATCGACGTGATCCCGACGACGGCCAGTCATACATGGCTGCCGAGCGTCGCCCAGGACCCGATCGTGGCGAGGGCCCAGATCGGCCTTGCGGCGGCCGACTGCGCCCGACGGCTGGGAGCGCGGCCGAACGGCGTCTGGCTGCCGTTCCTCGGCTACGCGCCGGGGCTTGAAACGGCGATGGGGGCGAGCGGCCTGCGGTTCTTCGGGGTCGCGGCCGACGTTTTCGTCCGGGGGACCGTTCTGCCGCCGGGGCGGACGTCCGGTCCGCTGATCACGCCGCCGGGGGTCGCGGCGTTCGGCGTCGAGCCCAATCCGTCGGCGCAGGCATTCGACCCCCAGACCGGCTACGGCCGCGATCCCCGTTACGCCGCGCCGTCCAGGGCGGTGCGCGCGGCGTTCGAGCACTCCCGGCACTTCGTCGACGTCTGGCGGGACAAGACGTTCTCGGCCCCCGTCGGCGACGGCTCGCCGACCGAGCCGATCGGCGTGGTCGCGTTCTCGGCCCACGATCTCGCCCGAGCATGGCCGTCGGGCGGGTCGGGGGAGTGGCTCTCGCAGATTTTGGAGCGGCTGAGGACCGTCGAGGGCGCCGTGGCGTCGTCGCTCGACCGCTACCTGGCGCGTAACCCGGTCGGGCCGTTGGGGCGTCCCGGCGTCAGCCCCGGCGGGATGCTCGCCGCCCGGCCCGCCGATTCCGACCTGTTCGACCGCTGCCGGACCGCCGCCGACCTTCTGACCTTCCTCGTCGACCCGCGGCGGACGTACCGCCCCGTGGAGCGGCGGACGATCGCCGCGATGGTCCGCTGTCTGCTGCGGGCGCAACAGGTCGACTGGTCGCTGCCGACCGGCCGCGGCGTGGGGCCCGACGCCGGGTTGGAGCGGGCGCGCCGGCACCTGGCCCTGTTCCACGAGTTGGCCGGCGGCCTGATGGCCGGCCGAACCGACCCGCGCCGGCTCGACCAGCTCGACCGGGGGCCGTCTTACCTGCCGGAGATCGACCTCGACGTGCTGGCGGCCGGCTGATCGGTCATCCCAGGATGATCAGGCCCAGGCCGCACTGGATCGGCCAGGCGATCGCCAGGACCAGGCCGACGCGGTTGGTCCAGGAACCGGCCTCGACGAGCGCGGCCTGCTCCGGCGGGACCATGACCCAGGTCGACCAAAGCTCGACGACGGAAAGCAGCGAGGCGATCGCGAGTCCCCCTACCAGCGTCCCCCAGACCAACTCGTTGCGGCCGCCGCCCCGCGCGAGCGATTGCAGAAGGGCGGCCAGAACCCACGGGGTCCCCAGCAAGGCCCACAATCGGTCGCCGACTTCAGGATAGCCGGGAATCCGCCGAATCCGACGACGGACGATGTAGAGGAACGGCCCCGCGGAAGTGACGGCCAGCCAGCCGAAGGTGAGGCCGACCATCACCCAGCCGGTGATCGAGAGTCCGCCTCGGATGACCCGCAGGACGTGCAGCGAGGCGACGGCCGAGCCCATCACCAGGGCCGCGGCGTCGAGGACCGTCGGCCGGTCGCTCTGCT
The DNA here is from genome assembly GCA_937907405.1 of uncultured Isosphaeraceae bacterium. Taxonomy (GTDB): domain Bacteria; phylum Planctomycetota; class Planctomycetia; order Isosphaerales; family Isosphaeraceae; genus Paludisphaera. Next base: position 10,565 of record CALCIC010000202.1, read on the forward strand.
CTCTCGAATCCATGAGGGTCCACCCCGTGTCGTCGGCGAGGTTCGTGATGACGCGAAGTCCAACCGCGAAGCGTCCACGAGCGATTCTCAACCAGCCGCGACGCCCCCCGAAAAACTTTCCCATACTTCCGGCCGGCGGCCAAACGGATTTGCCGAAACCGCGCGGATCATCGTACAATAAGCCGATTGTTCGGATCTTCAATAACATAGGGCAAGAGTTCAGCGAACCGAACGACGTGCGTGCCCGGGCCTTGGCTTGATCTCTCCGACGGTCTCACCTGGCGTCTCCCACCGCAACTTCGCGCGCCGCATCGCTTGAGGATTCTTGCGGGGTTTTAGTCATGGCGTTGCCCAAAGTGGTGATCGTGGGCCGACCGAACGTCGGCAAGTCGTCCCTGTTCAACTGGCTGGCGGGACGTCGCATCGCCATCGTCGACGACACGGCGGGGGTGACCCGCGACCGCGTGGGTTCGTTGGTCCAGCTTGGCGACGACGACCACGCGCGGTTCTTCGAGCTGGTCGACACCGGCGGCGTGGGCATCGTCGACCGCGACGACCTGAGCGAGGACGTCGAGCGGCAGATCGACACGGCGATGGCCGAGGCCGACCTGATCCTCTTCGTCGTCGACATTCGCGAGGAGCTGATGCCGCTCGACCAGGAGGTCGCCCAGCGGCTCCGCTACCTGAAGACGCCGGTGATCCTGGTCATGAACAAGGCCGATTATCCCGGCATCGACGATCGCGGCGGCGAGTTCTACAAGCTCGGCCGGGGCAAGCCGGTGGCGGTCTCGGCCCAGCAGAACCGCAACAAGAAGCAGCTCCTCAAGCTGATCGAGGAGCTGATGCCCTGGGAGCAGCCCGACCGGCCGGCCGAGGCCGTGATGAAGGTCGCCTGCGTCGGCCGGCCCAACACCGGGAAATCGACGTTCATCAACACCCTGGCCCACGCCGAGCGGATGATCGTCTCGGAGCGCCCGGGGACCACCCGCGACTCGGTCGACGTCCAGTTCGAGCTCGACGGCCTGCCGTTTTTGGCGATCGACACCGCGGGGGTCAAGCGCAAGGCGAAGATCAACGACAACCTCGATTTCTACTCGGTGCATCGGGCCGAGCGGTCGATCCGCCGGGCCGACGTCGTGCTCCTGTTCCTCGACCCGACCCAGGGGATCACCCGGCTCGACAAGCAGCTTGCCGACTACATCGCCAAGGAATACAAGCCCTGCATCTTCGTGGTCAACAAGTGGGACCTGATGGTCGCCGACGAACGCGACGAGTCGCAGGGCAACATGGGCAAGTTCGCCCACGCGGTTCAGCACGCGTTCCGGAACATGAGCTACATGCCGCTGGCGTTCATCACGGCGAAGACCGGCCGCAACGTCAAGGCGCTGCTCAACCTGTCGCAGTCGCTGTTCAAGCAGGCCAACCGCCGGGTCGGCACGGGGAGCCTGAACCGAATCCTCCGCGAGGCCGTGGCGGCGCATCCGCCGGCGACCCGCGAGAACCGGGCGCCGCGGATCTACTACGCCACCCAGGTGGGATCGGCGCCGCCGACCATCGTCCTGTTCGTCAACAGCACCCGACTTTTCGATCCGACCTACCTCCGCTACCTCCTGAACGTGTTCCGCGAGAAGCTGCCGTTTCGCGACGTTCCCATCAAGCTCTACATGCGGGCTCGCACCCAGACCGCCCCGGACGCGCGCGGGGCCGCGCGGGCCGAACGCCGGTTGGGGGAAGGAATCGAGGCCGGCGACGATTGGGACGACTCGTACGACGACTTCGACGACGACCTCGCGACGCCCAACATGGGCGCGCGGAACGAGGTCGAGGACGTCCGCTACATCAACCGCGAGGTCAACGATCTCCTTTCGGACCTCGACGCGTGAGCCGGGGGACCGTTTGAAGCCGGCCGCTCCGAGGCCGGCCTTCTCGGAGTTCCGCGACGAGCCGAACATGGCGTGGCCGCGCACGGGGGGGTAGAATCCGGGAGAAGATCGTCCTCGCGGCGACGGTCGCACTGCTTGCGAGTCGCGTCGAGGGCGCCTGTCTCCTGGAGCCCCGACCGCCATGAACACGACCAACCGACGCGGATTCCTGGGCCGCATGATGCTCGCCGCCGCGGCGCCGGCGCTCGCCGGGTCCACCTCCGCCCTGGCGATCCCGCCGATCTGGCGCCGCCGACCGAGCCGTCTCAAACTGAGCATCGCGGCCTACTCGTACCGCAAGTATCTGGCCGCCAAGCCGCCGCAAATGGACATGTTCGGATTCGTCGACCTGGCCGCCGACCTCGGCTTCGACGCCGTCGAGCCGACCTCGTACTACTTCCCCGCCGACGTCGACGACGCCTACCTCGCCCGGTTCAAGCAGTACGCGTTCCTCCAGGGCCTGGACGTCTCGGGCACGGCGATCGGCAACAATTTCTGCCTGCCGCCGGGCGAGAAGCGGGACGAGCAACTGGCCCTGACTCGGCTTTGGATCGACCGCGCCGCGGCGATCGGTGCGCCGGTCGTCCGGATCTTCGCCGGCCAGGTCCCCAAGGACGCCGCGGAGGAAGACGCCGTCAAGTGGGCCGTCGAGGGGATCAAGGCGTCGCTGCCGCACGCCGCCCAGCGCGGCGTCACCCTGGCGCTTGAGAACCACGGCGGAATCACGGCCACCCCGGCGCAGCTCCTGAAGCTGGTCGAGGCCGTCGACGCCCCCAACTTCGGCGTGAACCTCGACACCGGCAACTTCCACGGCGAGGACCCGTACATGGAGATGGCGCTGCTCGCCCCCTACGCCGTCAACGTCCAGGTCAAGACCGAGATCAAGCGCAAGGGCGCCTCGGCGATGGAAGAAGCCAACCTCGGGTTGATCGTCAGCATCCTCCATCGCGCCCAGTACTCGGGCTACGTCGTCCTCGAATACGAGGCCGAGGAAGATCCATACACCGCCATCCCGCTCCACGCGCGGCGGCTCCGTCAGTTGATCTGATCTGATCGGATCTGATCGAATGCGCTCGATGGGTGATCGGAGACGGCGGGGCCCCGCCACGTTGTACGGGCTCAGGCCGTCTCGGTCCTCTCGGCGAGGCTCGCGACGACGGCTGCCAATTCGTCGGGATCGACGGGTTTCGCGGGTAAGCGTCTTATATGTGGGTGGACGGTCAGGCGGCGAGGGGGCATCCCACTCCTCTTGCTCGTGCTCAAGGTTTCGTGGCTCGGG
>CALCIC010000203.1 GCA_937907405.1 uncultured Isosphaeraceae bacterium
CCTCTCTCCGAAGTTCCAGCGGAGGTGCCTCGACCTGATGGCCGAGGCGCCGCGCGATGAGGTTTCTCGGAAGGACGTCGCCTACCTGACCGATCGCGTGCTCCTGGCGGAGGGCAAGAAGCAGGTGTACGGCACGCAGTTCACACTCGCGAACGGGAAGTGCGAGCCTCGCCCCATGGAGAATGCGGCGGATGTCGACGAGCGAAGGAAGGATGTCGGGCTGCCACCGCTCGCCGAGTACTTGAAGGAAGCCGAGAGCTTCTACGTTGGCGGGTCCAGGAAGTGAGTAGGCTCGCGTCGGATCGACGACCCCCGCCGCGTTCCGGAAGCGCGAAAGCCGCTCGAATGCACCACGCGGAGGACGGCGCGGTCGTGGCGCTGCATTCCTATCGAATGCCAGGCATGAAACGACGCTGGCCGTAGGCGTCATCTAATCGCGTCCGTTACACGCAGGGCTGACGGGCGACCTCTAGTTGAGCGTCGGATTATTGGGGAAATTTTGGGGAAAACACTGGCCGTGTTATTGCCCTGCCACTACAATGCCCTTGGCAGGAAAACGTGACGCAAACCCCTTTAATTCATCAGTTTGCGATGCGAGCACGACATGCATTCAATGTCGCCGAACAGATGACGCGCTAGGTTCAGGTCCTAGTCCGCTTAACGGCGGGTGGAGGTTCAAGTCCTCTCTTCGGCACTCTAAGCGGGATAAGGGGTTAGGGCGAAAAGCCCTGACCCCTTTCTCGTGCGCCAGGACGCAGTTTGCTGCAGTTTTGCTGCACGGATTGGGGCGGGACGGCGGTGGCGTTGACCCTCCGGGAGGGCGACTCATGGCATCGCTTCAGCAAAAGAAGAGCGGGTGGTACTGCCAGTTCCTCTTCGAGAAGAAACGCTACACGTTCGCGCTCGGGCCGGTCGCTCGCGAGGAGGCGGAGGCCAAGGCCTCCCACGTCGAGTACCTCCTGCTCCGGCTGCGCCAGGGGCTCCTCGAGATCCCCCCCGACGTCGACGTCGTCGAGTTCGTCCGGCACGACGGGACGCCGCCGGCGAAACGCACCGTCCACCGCGCGGGGACGCGGCGATCCGGGACGCTCGGCGAGCTGCGCGACCGTTACCTCGCGACCCACGAGGGGGCCCACGAGAAGAGCACCCTCTACACGGCGGGCATCCATTTCAAGCACCTGATCGAGACCCTGGGCGACGACTACCGGCTCTCGGGGCTCGCGCAGGCCGACCTTCAGAAGCACATCGACCGCCGCTCCGCGCGCGACGTCTCGCCCGTGACCGTCAAGAAGGAGGTCCACGGCCTGCGGGCCGCCTGGAACTGGGGCCGCGCGGCCGGGATGGTCGACGGCGACTGGCCGGGGAGGGGCCTGGTCTACGGCAAGACCCGACAGAAGCCGCCGTTCCAGACCCGGGACGAGATCCGGAGGCAGATCGCCTGCGGCGGCCTCGCCGACGATCAGATCGCGGAACTCTGGGACTCGCTCTATCTCACGTCCGACGAGCTCGCCTCGTTCCTCGACCACGTGAAGGCCGCGGCCCGTCATCCGTGGATCCACCCGATGATCTGCTTCGCGGCCCACACGGGGGCGAGGCGGAGCGAACTCCTGCGAGCGCGGATCGCCGACGTCGATTTCGCCGGCGGCGTGGCGACCCTGCGCGAGAAGAAGCGGGTCAAGGGGGCGCTGACGACGCGCCGCGTCCCCCTCTCGTCGTTCCTCGTCGGGGTGCTCGGGACGTGGCTCGCCGAGCATCCCGGCGGCGTCCACCTGTTCTGCCACTCGGCGGTCGTGGCCCGGAGCCGCAAGCGGAGCTCCACCACGGGGCACAAGAACGGGAAGTCTCGGCCGACGAACCTCGAAGGCCGCCTCGAGGGCGTGAGCCGGCGCGACGCCGCGGCGATCGCCCCGTTGACCGTGAGCGAGGCTTCCGATCACTTCGCGAGGACCCTCAGGGACGGCGAATGGTCGGTCGTCCCCGGCTGGCACGCGCTCAGGCACAGCTTCGCGTCGATTTGCGCGTCGAAAGGCGTCGACCAGCGGCTCGTCAACGCCTGGATGGGACACCAGACGCTCGAACAGCAGCAGCGCTATCAGCACCTCTTCCCGCAGCAGCAACAGGACGCGATCCGATCGGCGTTCGGTTGAGGTCTTAAAACAAATTGCAGAAAAAACCGTGTTCTCGGGTTGAAGTTGAGAGCCATCAAATGTTGAAACAGTCCCAACTACGCCCCCAGGGCCGGATACGGCCCACGAGGGACTGAAAGCAGCGGTCGACCACACCGAAGCAGACAGCGTCGCCGGTTCCTGTGCAATTCCGCTCCCTCCGGCGATCGGACGGTCCGGACCCGGGGCGAGACCGGCCGTCGCCCGCGGCCCAGCTGGAAATCGAATTGCTCAGAGCGCCCAGCCGTCAGAGTAGTCAAGCAATTCCCCCGTTCGGGCTCCCGAGCGCCAGTGATATAATGTGTAGGATGGCGTGCGGGAGGGTGACATGGCGAGTGAACCGGGCGGTCGGGCCGACAAGCTGGGGAACGAGTTCGAGCGGCTCTGGGCCGTCCGGCACCTCATCGAGTTGATCGCCGGGACGGCGACGACGTTCCAGCTCGAGGCCCTCGGGGACGACGAGAAGGGGACGGAATTCTGGGTGGATCGCCCGGACGGCAGCCGCGAGGCCCACCAGTGCAAGCGGGAGAACGGCACTGCCGGAAGATGGTCCGTGGCCGACCTCGAAGCGAAGGGCGTCATCCCGGCCGCCAGGTTCCAACTCGATCGGGCACGCTCTCACCGCTTCGTCTTCGCGTCGGCGGACAAGGCGGGCCACCTGTCGGACCTCTGCGAACGGGCCGGGAGGTGCGATGATCCGGCCGAGTTCGTCGCCCACCTGACCGCGACCTCGGCCGGCCTGAAGAAGGAATTTGATGCCCTATGCACCTACCTTAGCCTAGGCCCCGAAACGCCGGACGGCGCCGCGATGGTCCTCGACTTCCTTCGGAGATTCCGCCCCGAAATCGTCGACAAGTTCAGGTTGCGCCT
>CALCIC010000204.1 GCA_937907405.1 uncultured Isosphaeraceae bacterium
CCCGCCGCTGGAGATCGTCCGCGATTTCTCCATGCCTCGGCCGGAGTCCGGGCCGTTCATGGCGACCGTCGTCGACGCCAAGGGCCAACCCGTCGCGGGGGCCGTCGTGGACGGAACCCATGGCTATGGCGCGCGAGGGCGCGGCTTCCCTTCGAGCAAGACCGACGCGCGGGGCGTCGTCCGGGTCGAGCGCTCGCTCGACCCGCTGCTGCTCCGCGCCGAGTCGCCGGACCATTCCCTCGCCGCGATCGCCCGCGTCGACGCCGAGACGACCGAAGCGCGGATCGTCGTCGAGCCGACCGCCACCGCCTCGGGTCGACTCGTCGACGCCGAGGGGCGGCCCCTCGCCGGCCGCACGCTGAGATACGAAGTCGGCGCCCGCCTGGCCGCTTCGCGGAACAACGGACCTGTCTGGCTCCCGGCCGGGAGGGGCGCAACCGATGGCGAGGGCCGGTTCACCCTCGGCGGGCTCGTGGTCGGCGCGCTGTACGAGGTCAGCACCCTCCAGGACCGGGAAAAGGATCTCCCCATGCTCATCACCGCCGAGGAACAGATCGCGCCGGCCGCCCCCGGCCCGTTCGACGCCGGCGACGTCGTGTTCAAACTGGAGCCTCGCGCGCCCTCCAAGCCCTACGTGCCCCCCACCCCGACGCAACGCGCGGGGAATTCCTTCGCCGCCCGCAAAGTGAAGTCGCCGCGCGAGCAGCTCGACGACCTGCTCGTCGACGCGAACCGCGAGTACACCCGGCCGCTCCTCCTCTTCGGCGGGCCGACCGATCCGGCGTGCATCGACCTGTTCCGGCTGTTCGCCGAACCCTGGTCGGTTCAGGAGAAGGACGAGTCGCCGGCCAGGCTGCGCTGGGAATTCGAACTGGCGTCGTTCGACGCGACCCGGCCCGACGTCAGGGCCTTCGCGAAGGAACTCGGGACGCCGATGGGCGACGGCGATCCGTCCCGGCTCGTCATCCTCTCGAACAAGGGCGAGTTCATCGCCGCGCACCCGCTCCGCCTCGGCGACGACGGCAAGCTCGACGCGCGGGTGCTTAGCGCGTTCCTGCTCGCCCACAAGCCGTCGACGCGCGACGCCGAGGCTCTGCTCTCGGAGGCGCTGGCGAAGGCGAAGGCCGAAGACAAGCGCGTCTTGCTGATCCTGGGGGGCTCGTGGTGTCCGCCCTGCCGAAGGCTCGGCCGGTTCCTCGACGCCAACCGCGCCGAGCTGGATCGGCACTACGTCTTCGTGAAGCTCGACGTCAGCCGCGACGCCCACGCACCCCAGCTCGACGAACGATACAAGCACGGGGCCGACGGCGGCGCCCCCTGGTACGTCATCCTCGACGCGGACGGCAAGCCGCTGGTCACCTCGAACGAGCCCTGGCTTTCGAACAACATCGGCTTCCCGGGCTCGAAGCCTGGGATCAACCACCTGATGAACATGTTCAAGCAGACCGCGCCGAGGCTTTCCGACGACGCCCTCGCCGCGCTGCGACGGAGCGTTGAAACGAAGCCGTGAGGAAAAGGACTTGTAGCCGGAGTCGGTGACCGCGAGACGCGCGCCGTGGGACCGGACTAGCCTCACAGAGGCCGGCAACAAAAGCCACTATTGCGCGGCGGGATGCGGGTAGCGGTGCTGCCAGCCCTCGACGGCGCGGATGGAGTTCAGGTCGTCGCGGGTGAGGCCGTAGCGGCTGAACCAGGGGGCGCCGAGTTCGCGGACGAGGGCGTCGACCTCGGCGATCCGCTGGCGGGCGGTCGTGTGGGCGAACTCGGTCCGCGACGCGGCGTCGGGCTGGAGGAAGTACTCCTTCCAAAACGCCCGGCCTCCCAGGACCCCTGCCGCGCCGGCGCGGAGGGCCATCTCGACCTGGACCAAATAGGCGTCGTAGTCGACCCCCGCCGACAGCAAGACCCAGGGGCGCTCGCTCTCGGCGTCGAGGGCCTGGAGGTTGTTTTCGAGCTGCTCGTCGCTGTCGCGGTCGAGCGTGCCGGGGAACTCGGCCTTGTAGACGTCGCAGTACCGACTGAGCTGGCGGGCCGACTCGATGACCGTCTCGGCCTTGCGGTCGAGGAACGAGGCGTCGGTCTTGCTCTCGCCGCCGAACGGGAACGCCACGGCTTCCAGCAGCAGCAGGACGTCGTGCCGCTTGCACTCCTCGTACACCCGCTGCACCAGCGCGAGGTTCGCCTCGCACGAATGCGGCTCGGTGGGCTCGAACTGGGCCAGCAGCTTGACCGCGTCGGCCCCCATCAACTTGGTCTTCTCGACGCTCCAGCCGGGCTCGATCCCCGCCAGGAGCGCCCCGTTGGGGCTCCGGTCGTAGGCCGATTTTTCAAGCCGGACGAGCATCCCCTTGTGCGGCGGCACCGCCCCGGAGGCCACGGCCGACCACGCGCCGTAGTACGGATCGACCAGCACGCCCGACGCGGCCGGGGAAAGCGTCCGCATGAGGTCGAGCTTGATCTCGACGACTTCCTCATAGGTCGCCGGCCGATCGTCGCCGGCCTGCTTGAGAACCTTCGCCGCCATGTCGACGACCGAGTTGTTCTGGTCGAGGGCCAGAATCGTGAGCGTGCCGTCGGGGTTGCTGATCCGCTGCAACCCCCGCAGCTTGCCGGGAGTCAGCCCCTTGCTCAACAACGTCGTGGCGCCCAGCTTCCGCGATTGATCCCCGAACGACATGGCCGACCTTCTTCTTGCTTGATTGTTCTGAACGCCTTCCGAATTTCAACGGATGAAGCCGCGACCGTATTCTAGGCCGTCGCGGCGACGAAACACCAGGGGATCGCGCGCGCCGGTGCACCGGGGAATCCGTCCCGACCGCACATTGCGTCGGAGGCCGTCCGCCTCTATGATGGGGGGGCCTGGCCCGCGGGTTTACGGCGGTTCCGATCCCGATCGGGACGGCCGAGCTCCGGCCGGCGTGCTCGAAACACGAGGGATTGCGAGCACCCGCATACTTGCTTTCGCCCCGGGCCCGCTCGACTGGGGCCGGCGTCCGGGGACGGCGACGGTTCCCCCCGTCGCATCCGCATCTCATTTCCAAAACGTACGCGGACCGGCCGCGGGCGTCCGCCCCCAGAGAGGGACCGCCGAGGGCCGCCGCGGATCGGAGAGCCTCCTGACATGGCGTCCGCTATTGGCGATCTGCTTGGGTCTGATGCCGACAGTCTGCTGCAACACGTCTGCAAGACGGTCCCCAAGGAAACCCTGCACCTCCCCGGCCCCGACTTCGTCGATCGCATCTTCATCCCCAGCGATCGCAACATCCGGGTGCTCAACAACCTGCAATGGATGTTCCAGTCCGGCCGGCTCGCCGGCTCCGGCTACCTGTCGATCCTCCCGGTCGACCAGGGGATCGAACACTCCGGCGGCGCCAGCTTCGCCAAGAATCCGGCCTACTTCGACCCCGAGAACATCGTCAAGCTGGCGATCGACGGCGGCTGCAACGCCGTCGCCAGCACCTTCGGCGTCCTGGGGGCGGTCGCCCGCAAGTACGCCCACAAGATCCCGTTCCTGGTCAAGGTCAACCACAACGAACTGCTGACCTACCCCAACCAGGCCAACCAGATCCTCTTCGGCAAGATCAAGGAAGCCTACGACATGGGCGCCGCCGCCATCGGCGCGACCATCTACTTCGGCTCCGAGCAGAGCGGCCGGCAGATCGTCGAGATCGCCGACGCGTTCAACCAGGCCCACGAACTCGGCATGGCCACCGTGCTCTGGTGCTACCTCCGCAACAACGCCTTCAAGAGCGACAAGGACTACCACGTCGCCGCCGACCTCACCGGCCAGGCCAACCACCTGGGCGTCACCATCCAGGCCGACATCATCAAGCAGAAGCTCCCCGAGAACAACGGCGGCTTCAAGGCCCTGAACATGGGGGGCTCCAGCTACGGCAAGCTCGACGAGCGGATGTACACAGAGCTTTGCTCGGATCACCCGATCGACCTCTGCCGCTACCAGGTCGCCAACTGCTACATGGGCCGCGCGG
>CALCIC010000205.1 GCA_937907405.1 uncultured Isosphaeraceae bacterium
CAACCCGACCCACTTTTCATGGGACGGGTTGAGCCAACGGCTCATGACAGTTCGTGGGGACGACGAAGCAGCGGTAGACGTCGTCGCCCGAGGCCGGGATCTCGAAATCGGCGCCGGTGTCGATGATCAGGTCGGGGCCCCCTTCCATCGTCCAGTCGATCGGGAACGCGCGGGCCGGCGGGAGGTCCGCGGGGTCGCCTTCGGGCGCGCCGGCCTCGGCCCAGGCGACGATCGTCCTGACGTCGCGCTCCGAGAGCGATCGGTCGTGCTGGAACCTGGGACCGACGTTGGGGACCGCTTTCCAGGGGGGCATCAGCCGATCCTCGACCACGCTCGCGAGATCGGCGGCCCGCTTGCGGGCCTGTTCATAAGTCTCCAGGGCGAAGGGGCCGACTTGCCCCCGCCGGTGGCATTCCTGACAGTTGTTCTGGAGCAGGAGGGCGACGTCCTTGCTGTAGGTCGGCGTCTCGATCTCAAGAGCTTCGGGGATCGGGCAGCCCACGGGCTTGACGAATTCGGTCTTCACCGGCTTTCCGCCCAGAACCGCCGAGAGCGCGTCCTTGAGTTCGTTTTCGGTGGCGCCCGCCGCGTTGCGAACGCCCCGCGCGGCGAACTGGTCGTCGATCCGGCCGTGGTAGCGGATCGTCCCCCGACCGTCGATCACGAACGCCTCGGGGGTCATCGTCGCGCCCAGCTTGCGGGCGACGGCGCCGCGGCGGTCGAGTACGACTTCGAGCTTCAGTTCGAAGTCGCGGGCGTGGGCCGCGACGTCGGCCTCGCTCAGATCGGGGTCGACGCAGACGCCGAACCAACGCGTCCGAGGCGCCGGGAAGGCGTCGACAAGCTGATTGAGCGTCGGGCTGTAGGCGTTCGAGATCGGGCATTCCGACGAGTAGAAGACCACCACCGCGACGCCGTCGGCCGGTGGCGCGGGCTTGATCGTCTTGCCGTTCAACCCGCTCAACGGGCCGAGCCTCCGAAAGACCCCGGCGTCTTCCGCGCGAGCCGCCGAAGTGGCGAACGCGACGACGACGGCCAGGGCCAGGGCGGCGCCGAGGCTCTGATCGGGACTGCGAAGCGGATTCCATGAGGCTTTCACGCGAACACTCCCTGGTGCGCCGTTTCAATGGTGAGGTTGCCCACATCCACATTAGGATTCGGGCGTCGCAATTGACAAGATCCAGCAGGCCGCGGGTGCCGCGGGCTTGCCTGAACAATCGGATCCGATCCGGTTTCGGACGTCAGAAGAACAACTGCATCCGGGCCAGGAACAGGTCGTGCGTCTTGCTCGTGGTGCCGACGTTGTTGAAGACCGGCTGTCCGAATTCCGAGTGCTCCCAGGCGAACATGAACTTGAGGTACTGGTTGATGTGCCAGTTGAAGCCCAGGTCCGTGAGGTACAGGTTGTTGGTCCAGAGGTTGGGATCGGCCAGGCCGTTGGTGAAGACCTCCTTGCCGATGTTCATCTGCTGGTAACGTCCGGTGAGTTCCCAGGCGCCGAACCCCATCCGCCCGTCCTTCATGCCCAGGGGATGCAAGGGCTTGACGACGCCGAGGCCGCTGCGAGTCTCGCCGGTCAGCATGTACCCCGCCAGGATGTAGAACGACTGGACGGGGAGATGAGTCCGGAACGCCAGGCTGTTGTTGAGGGCGTAGTCCTGGAAGCCGCTGGCCCATTCGGCGTTGATCACGAGTTGCTTGTAGTAATAAGCCGCATGCAGGTCCCAGAACGTCATCGGCCCGACTTCTCGGACGTTGTTGTTGAAGCCCAGGAAGGGCACGCCGGCGACCGAATTGCCCGAGGTCGGCACGATGGTCCGCAAGATTTGGGGGAACGGCGCGTTGTTGTTGGTCCCGCCGAACACCGAGCCGCCGACGCTGAGGTTCTCGAATACCGAGCCCTCCGAGTTGTTGAACGGCTTCCAGTTGATGAAGGCCGACACGAACTTGGAATCGGTGTTGGCGACGAAACCGTTCCGGGACCCGTTGTAGATGCCGACCGCGTAGTCGAGGGTGTTCTTGAACAGGCGGCCGAAGCCCATCACTCCCAGGTCGCGGTTCTGGCCGAAGTTGTTGAAGAAGATCGAGCGCTCGGGGAGGATCAGGCCCTGAATCGGGTCGACGAAGAACTCGTAGGTGAACGGCGTCTTCATCCGACCGCCGCGAACCCGGAATCGCGGGTCGAAATCATAGTCGAGGAAGACGTCGAGCATGCTGAGCGCGTCGAAGCCGTTGGCGAACGACACGAAATAGCCGACCGGCTTGGTCATCCGGCCGCTGAACATCCACCATTGCCGGGGAACCAGGAAGCTGTCTTTTTCGGTCGCGTGGTTGCCCTGCTCGTAGCCCCGATACTCGAACTGGGTCAGGTTGTGGAACTGGAGGATATATTCGTCGTCGTCGGTCCGAAGCTCGAATCCGGGGCCGAACTTGACGTTGGCCCGCTTGCTCTCGAGGGTTGCGGGGATGTTGAACCGAGCGTTGGGAGGAGGGTTGGGCGCCATCGATTGGCCCGGCGCGGCGACGCCGCCGGAGGCCGAAGGCTGGGCCGTGGTCGCCGGCACTCCGACGTCCAGCGGCGACGTCCCCGGAACCGACCCCGCGGCCCCGGGGGCCCCCGGGGTCGTCTGGGCGCCGATTTCACCGGCCGCCGGGGGGGGCGTCGGCAGCGCTGGAGGCGCCGCCGACAAGACCTGCATCTGGCCCGACAACTGATTGACCATCGCCTCAAGCTGGAGAATCCGGCTCTCAAGCGCGGCTTCCCGCGGCGTCGTCGCGATCCCGATTTCGGGTTCGCTCGGCGCCGGGAGGTCGGGCATGGTCGAGACGGCTTCATCGAGCGCGCCCTGAGTCGGTGCAGGCACTTCCTGCGCCTGGAGGCTGCCGCCGGCTCCGGCGCCGATCCAAGTCAGGGCGATCAGGACCCCCGTCAACGTGAGCCCCTTACGAGGTGTAGGCATCGTTTGTCTTCCCCGCCGTCCTGAATTCAATCGGACTCGCCTCGCAGCGCGCGAAGCACTCTGAATCTCTGTCTTCTTAGTTCGGACGTCGACTCCGGGGGACTGTAGCGGTAATTCCAGTGAACCAGATGAGGGGCGACGACAAGGTCTTTGCCGATTGACAGTTCGGTTTCCTCATCGGCCCGAGGAATCTT
>CALCIC010000206.1 GCA_937907405.1 uncultured Isosphaeraceae bacterium
GTTGCCAGTCGACGCCCTTGAGAGTCTGTCTCGCAATCGCGCGTCAAGGGGGGGCGAGCCCCCCGTCGAGCCGGCCTTCACCGCCGCGATCGGCTCGGCGGGCGTCTCGTCCTCCCCGTTGCGAGGCGGACCCTGGGTCGGCAGCCGGCTGGAAACGTCCGTGTGCCAAGGAGCAGTTCGATGAGTTTTGGTCTGCGTGTGCGACTGTCGATTATGATGTTCCTTCAGTATTTCGTGTGGGGCATCTGGCTGCCGATGCTCGCCCAGCAACTGGGACCCAACAGTTTGAATCTCGACGCGCGCGAGATCGGCTGGGTGTTCACGGTCTATGGGTTCGGCTCGATTCTCGGCCCGTTCGTTCTGGGGCAGCTCGCCGACCGCTATTTCGCCACCGAATACGTTCTGGCCGCCGCGCATTTCGTGGGGGGCCTTTTGCTGATCGGGGCGGCCTACCTTCATACGTTCTGGCCGATCTTCTGGACCTTGTTCTTCTATTGCAGCCTGTACATGCCGACGATGGCGCTGACGAATTCGATCTCGTTCCGCAGCCTCGGCGAATCGAACCAGAACTATTTCCCTGCGATCCGGGTCTGGGGCACGATCGGCTGGATCGCGGCCGGCCTGTTTTTCGGCGCCTATCTGGACTATCAGAACCTGACGTTCTACCAGTCGATCTTCGATCTCGTCGGTCAGCACGATGCGTTTGAGAGCTTGCTGTCCACATGGCGGACGGTGGGGGTTCCGATCTTGAAGCAGGTGTTCGAGTTGCCGTTCGTGGGGGAGCCGCACTATCGCGACTGCCTGCGGGTGTCGGGCTTCTTCTCGATCCTGTACGCGATCTACTGCCTTTCGCTGCCGCACACGCCGCCGGTTCCGGCCAAGGAGACCGACCCGATCGACAAACGGTCGGCGGTGATCGAGTGTCTGGAGCTGATGCGGTTCCGGTCGTTCGCCGTTCTGGTCGTCGTCGCCGGCCTGGTCGGGATCATGCTGGCGTTCTATTTCGCCTGCGAGAATTACTTTCTGGAGTCGATCGGCGTCGATCCCACGCAGACGGGCGCTTACATGACGATCGGCCAGATCGCCGAGGGCGTGGTCATGCTCTTGATCCCGCTGTCGGTGACGAAGCTGGGTTACAAGACCACGATGCTGATCGGCGCGGGGGCCTGGGCGGTCCGGTTCGGGCTCTCGGCGCTCGGCTATCCGTTCTGGCTGATGATCGCGACGCTCGCGCTTCACGGTTTCGCGTTCGGTTTCTTCTTCGTCGTCGCCCAGATGTTCGTCGACCGGGCCGCGAGCAAGGACATCAAGGCGTCGGCCCAGGCGCTCTTGATCTTCCTCGTCTACGGATTGGGAACGGTGGTCGGCAGCATCCTGACCGGCTACGTCCGAGGCTATTTCACGACGGCCGGCGTCGAGAACTGGCGGGGCGTCTGGATGGGGCCGTTCGTGCTGACGTTGATCTGCATGTTGGTCTTCGCCTTGCTGTTCAAGGAGGAGCAGATCGGCGAAATCCGCGACGAGACCGAGCTTGGGCCGGAACTTGCGTCGACCGTGCATTGAACCTCGGGGAAGGCGACCGCCATGACTTTCCGACTCGGGCGCGCTCGGAACACGGCTTGGGCCTGGCTTGGCGTGGCGGTTCTGTCCTCGACCTTCGTCCCCGCGCAGACGCCCAATCCGATCGAGGAGTTGGGCCGGCACCTTGAAGGCATGAAGCGGCAGCTCGAAGACACGTCGATCGCCGTGGCGCAGCGCGAGAATCTGGCGATCGAGGCGGCGGGGACGCTCGATCGCGCGGCCCAGTCCGAAAACCGGATCGACGCCAAGCAAGCGCACTGGGACGAGGCGGCGCGGCTGCTGGACGAGTTCCGGGAGAAGAATCCCGATCAGACGCGCAAACGCGAGTTCCAGCTTCAGGCGGCGGTCTATCGATGGGCGCAGGCGCGCGCCTGGCACGACCGACACGCGCTGTTCCCCGCCGACGCCGAGAGCCAGGAACACGAAACGACGGCCCTCGACGACGCGATCGCTCGGCTGAGAGACGTCGTGAGCGACGACGAGGGGGTGCTGGCCGACAACATCCGATTCCGCCTCGCCTGGGCGCTGGCGGATCGCGCGGCGCTGGAGGAGGAGGAGGCGCCGACGCGGATTTCTCGCGAGCAGGAAGCGCTGAAGCTCCTGGCGAAAGAGCCCGGCGAGCCGCGGCTGCTCGGATATCACGGACTCCTCAAGGCCGAACTGCTGCGGCGGTCGGGGAAGATCGCCGAGGCCGCCGCCGTCGCCACCGCCGCGGCAAGGGCGAACCCACCGCCGCCGGAGTCCGAGATCCTCGACGTCACGGTCCGCCTGCTCGTCGACGATCAGAAGTTCGCCGAGGCCAGGTCGGTGGTGAACTCCTCGAAGTCGGCGCCGGGGGCGAAGGCCCTTTCGCTGGCGCGGATCGCTCTCTCCGAGGCCCGGTCGTCGGGCGCCGACGGCCGCGCCGCAATCTCCCGCGACCTGCTCCCGCAGATTCAGGCCCTCCGAAAGCTGAAGACGCTCGAACTGCGCATCGCGCTTTCGGAGTGGGCCGCGTCGGGAGTCGAGCCGGGCGACGGCGACGGCCCCGAAGCCTGGGACGCGCTCGCCGAGGGGGCCGAGATCCGAGGCGACGACGTCAAGGCGGCCGCCTTCGAGGAGAAGGCCGCCGCCCGCGCCGAGCAGATCGGCGACAGGGAGGCCGCCCCCGGCTATCGGCTGCGCGGGGCCGGGTACCTGTTCCAGGCCGGTCGGTACGGCGAGGCCGACGCCCTGCTTTCCCGAGTGGTCGACGATCCCAAGGCCGGCGCGTCGCGGTCGAAGGCCGGTCTGCTCCAGTGCCTGGCGCGGGGCCGCGCGCTCGCGGCCGGCGTGCAAGGGGTTACGACCCGAGACTACGCCGACGCGCTCGAACGCCAGATCCGCGAGTTCCCCGACGACCCCACGGCGATCGAGGCTCGATGGCTGCTCGGCAACGTCGAGCAGGCGCGCGGCGATCTCGACAAGGCCCGGACGCTCTGGACGGCCGTCCCGACCACGTCCTCCCGCTGGATCGACGCGCGGCTGGCGATCATCGACGCCGGCCGCAGAGACCTCGAATCGCGGCTTGAGACGGCCGACGACGACGCTCTCGCCAAGGAATTCGCGGCGGCCCAGACGTTCTTGTCCGAGAGTCAAGCGACCGCCCAGACCCGCGACGAGTCCGAACAGGTCGAACTGCTGCTCCGCGAGGCCCGGCTCAATCTGATCCCCAGGCTCGGCAAACCCAGGCAGGCGCGCGATGCGCTGGACCACTGCAACGGCAAGAACCTGACCGTCGCGCAACGCTACCGGGCCCGTCTCGCCCATGCCGTCACCCTCGCGGCGCTCGGCCGCTACGTGGAGGCGGAGCGCGAGGCGCAGCAGCATTCGACCTGGGTCGATCCCGAGTCGCGGCCGTCGTTTCTTGAGGCGATTCGACTTCTCGATCTGTGCGCCTCGAATTCCGACACCGACCTTCAACAGCGTCGATTCGGCCTGGTCGTCCGCCTGCTTGTCGAACCCCTGGTCAAGGACGACGACGACGCCTTCAAACCCGATCAGCGGGCCGAGCTGAAGCTTCGCCTGGCGCGGGCGTTTCTGTTTCAGGGGGACTCGCGCCACGCCCAGGAGACGCTTCGAGGCTGGACCCTGCCGCGCGGCCCCGTGAGCGATCAACTGCTTCGCGACCTGGCCGATTTTTACGCGCGGCTTGAAGCGTACGAGCTGGCGATCGACGTGGAGCGGCTCCGCATCCGCAACCTGAACTCCGGCTCGCCCGCGTGGTTCGACGCCCGGTACAACCTGGCGCTGTCGTACTACCGTCTCGGCCGCCGCCGCGACGCTCTGGAACTGATCGAACGAACGGCGATCCTCCATCCCGAACTCGGCGGCGCCCGGCTTCACGAGAAGTTCATCCGGCTTCGCCAGCGGCTCAGCGCGGCCCCTTGACCTGAAGCGCCTCGCGGAGCGCGGCGCCGATCTGCTCGATGGCGGCGCGACCCTGATCGAAGAAGGGATAACGGCGGAGGAACCCGTGGATCATGCCGTCGTACCGCGAGAGATCGACGGCCGCGCCGGCCGCCGCGAGCCGTCTCGCATACGCCTCCCCCTCGTCGCGGAGCACGTCGTACTCGGCCGTGATCACGAGCGCGGGGGGGAGGTCGGAGAGGTCTTCGGCGCGGTTCGGCGACGCATACGGCAGGCTTCGGTCCTCGACGTTCGGCGCGTACTGGTCCCAGTACCAGAGCATCTCGGCGCGGGACAGGAAGTAACCGTCGGCGAATTCCAGGTAGGATCCCGTCTCGGGCCGGTAATCGGTGATCGGATAGGCGAGGACCTGGAAGGCGACGGCGGGGCCCCCCTGGTCGCGCGCCCTGAGGGTCGCGACGGCCGCCAGGTTCCCGCCGGCGCTGTCGCCGCATACGGCGATCCGCGAGGGGTCGCCGCCGACCTCGTCCGCATGCGCCGAGATCCAGGCGAGCGCCGCGAAGGCGTCGTCGGCCGCGGCCGGGAACGGATGCTCCGGGGCGAGCCGATAGTCGACGATCGCGACCATGGCGTTCGAGGCGTTCGCGATCGCCCGGCAGACGTTCTCGTGGGA
>CALCIC010000207.1 GCA_937907405.1 uncultured Isosphaeraceae bacterium
TCGAGACTCCAGGGACCGGCTCCTGAGTCGATCGCCCGAACTCCCTGCGCCCGCCCCGGCAGTCGACAAGGCGCCACGTCCCCGTTTTCTCGGCGAGCGCCTCGGCTGCACGGGCCCCCTGAGGTGCATGGTCGACGCCCCGGCCTCGGGAACTACTCGATCACTGCGAGGCAGTAGCCCTCAACATAGCTGTATTCATCGACCCGTTCCGGGTCGTATCCCTTGGGCAAATAATGAATCCTGACGCCGAAGGAGTACTTCCCTGGCTGAAGCGGGAGGGCTCGCGAGAATTCGGGTTCAATCTTGTAGAGGTCGCCGTTCTTGTTTGACTTTTCGCCTAGCTTGAAGGACGTTTCATCAAAGTATTCATGACTGATGACGTCGCCGTCGCCGTCTTTCAGAATAACGGACCAAACGCACGTAGCCTCCGGCTCGCGACTTTGCACGATCGCCCTCGCGGCTACACGCGTGATTCCATGAACCTGGGTCACCGTGGTCTTCAACATCCCCAGCTTTGAGGTGAAAATGATCGGAGTGCTCTCGCCCTCTCGTTGGACATGGTCTTGTGTGATGCTCTGAGCCGAAAGCGCTGAGCTTCGCAACATGGATGACGTGGTCAACCCGGCGCAAACAACAAGCAATCCAAGAAGCGCAACCCGTGCGAACGTCATCGATCTCATGTCATCCTCTCCTCGTGAAGTGATTGATCGGAGTATTTGCACGTTTTGACCTGGTCTGCATGAGGGAGTTCGAGGAAGAAGCAGGAGGCGATGCTTCACCTGCATCAACTAAGATAAGAGACCAGCTTTGCGTCAAGACGATCCCGTCAAAATGAAAATATTTTTATCGCCATAGAGCCAACAACGCACGCAACATTTCTCAACAGAACATTGGTCATAATCCTCAAGATGGGTGGGTCGGGGTGCCTGATGCAAATTCCCGACGCCCTGCGCCCGGAGGATTCACTCGCTCGCGCTTCGGGCTTGTATGGTGGTCTATTCGAGGGAGCGGGAGAGGGCCGCCGAGAAGATTGGCCACGCCCAGTCCGAACGCGTTCCACCCCTGACCTTGACGGCGGACGAATTCGGACGGGGCATGAACCCTTGGATGCGAAGGCGTGTCGATCAGACGCCACGCATTACGAAGGTTGGGGGAGGGGAGCACGAAGTTCGTCGTTGACGGACTCGCCGGGTCGTCCTAGAATTCGGCCAGGGTGCCGATCCGTCCACTGGGACTAGCTTTTCAAATTGGAAGCGAGGTCAGAACTCATTTGATCGATACAAGCCGCATTGAGCGTCTGGGGCGTCGAGAGCGCGCGATTCTGGTGGGGGTGGTCCTGCCGGGGGGGACGCACAACGTCGACGACCCATTGGACGAGATCCGAGGCCTGGCCAAGACGGCCGACCTGGACGTGGTCGGGACCATGCTGCAGAAGCGCCAGCAGGTGGACATCGCGACCTACATCGGCTCGGGCAAGGTCGAGGAGCTGAAGGGACTCGTCGCCGCCTATGAGGCCGACGTGGTGGTCTTCGACAACGACCTGGGCCCCGGACAGACGCGGAACCTCGAACGGGCGCTCGAGGTCAAGGTCATCGATCGCACCGAGGTCATCCTCGACATCTTCGCGACCCACGCCCAGACGCACGAGGCCCACCTTCAGGTGGAACTGGCCCAGCTCGAATACGCCATGCCCCGGCTTAAGCGGATGTGGACCCACCTGTCGCGCTACAAGGGGGGGATCGGCGTCCGGGGCCCCGGCGAAAAGCAGCTTGAGGAAGACAGGCGGCTGGTGGTCCATCGCATCCAGGAGTTGAAGGCCAAACTGGGCAAGATCCAGGCGCGGAAGGAGCGCGAGGTCGCCGGCCGGGGGGCGTTCCCTACCGTCTCGCTGGTCGGCTACACCAACGCCGGCAAGAGCACCCTCATGAACGCCCTGACCGACGCCAAGGTCCTGGTCGAGGACAAGCTGTTCGCCACGCTCGACACCCGGACCCGCAAATGGCGGTTCCACGGCGGGGGCGCGGCGCTGTTGTCGGACACGGTCGGGTTCATCCGGAACCTGCCGCACAGCCTGGTCGCCTCGTTCAAGGCCACGCTCGAAGAGGCCCGCCAGGCCGACCTGCTGCTCCACGTCGTCGACGCGTCCAGCCCCGAGGCCGAGATGCAAATCCAAGCAGTCGAGCAGGTCCTGGAGGAACTCGGCCTCAAGGACCACCCGACCTTGCTGGTGCTCAACAAGGTCGACAAGGCGCCCGACCAGTCGTACCTGGACGTCCTGCGGGCCCATCACCGCGACGCGATCACGATCAGCGCGGCGAAGGGGGAGGGGCTCGACGTCCTGGAGCGGGCCGTCCGCTCGGCCTTGCTCGATCGGGCGCTGGACGCCGAGATCGAGACCGGCGTCGCCGACGGCCGGGTCCTGGCGTACCTGGCGCAGCACGCCCAGATCGAGAGCCGGACCTACGACGAGGACCGCGACCGCGTCGTCCTCCAGTGCCGGCTGCCTCGCCGTTGCCTCGACTTCCTGTACGAGCACGGCGCCCAGGTCAACCTGCGGCCGACCGGCGAACGTCTGTACGCATAAGAATAGACGCGATACGACGGCCGCGGGGGCGGTTCGTCCCGCCGCCGCGGCCGTCGTCGGCTGCGCCGCGCCTTATGGTTTGGTCGTCGCCAACCCGGCCAGCGCCGGCACGCCGTCGAACGGGTGCTCGACCGGCTCGACGAAGCCGTTGTCGTGGGCCAGCACGCCCAACCCGCCCACGCAGTAGTTGTCGCCCCCCTCCAGAAGCAGGTTGAACACCGGCTGGACCTTGTCCTTGGACGCGGAGACGACCTCGACCGTCCCGCCGATCGTCCGCAAGCGGTCGCCGGCCTTGACGTCGCGGGCCATGATCCAGCCGCGCCCCGACTTCCAGAACCGGTGGATGCCGGTGGGATACACCGACTCGCTCCCCAGGTCGATCCGGTACGTCGTGTTGGGTGGGTTGTGGAAGACCGTGACGACCGGCTGATAATCCATCTTGCCGGTCGTGGTGTCCTGGGTCAGCATCAGGTCGCCGGCTCGCACTTCCTCGATCGGCCGGTCGCCGCGCAACGTGTGGACCAGGGTGCCCGCCGCGAAGCAGGAGGGATTTCGCGTAACGGACGCCAGCACGTTGACATGGGTTGCATTGACCTGTGAGCTGGACACCTGGCTGTTCATGGAGACGACGATGGGCGCCGGCTGGTAATCGATGGGGACGTTCTGGACGATGGTCGGCGGTTCGGGTTCGGGCTGGGACGAATAGGTGTATCCTGCGAAGTCGACGAACCATTTCTCCCAGGACTCGCGCTTCGATCCCGCGTCGAACCCGCTGGCCGACTTCAGGAGCTGACGAGCGCGCTCGTTGACGGTTCGGATCGGAGTGTTGTACTCGTCGATCCGCCGGACGTCGTCCGCGAGCTGCTGTTGCGCGACGGCCGCCGACTCCCGCGCCTGCATCATCATCCAGCCGATCGGGATCGACATGGTCACGTCTTGCGACGACGTTTTCGTGTAGACGTCATAGGATTGCGCAGGCGTGTATACATATTTATTCCCACGATAGTAAGGCTCGATGGCATAAGAGCGAATGGGAGAGGACGACCCGGGCCTCGACCATGCAGTCACCGTCTGCGTCGGCCCGGTCGTCACGGGCGTCTGGGTCGCAAGCCCCGCTTTCGCCATCAAGGCCGCCAACTGCGGGGACTGGCTCGCGACGGCGACCGATCCCGAAGCGTCGGCCGCCGGGGGCGTGTAAGTGGTCGACCGCGTGGTGTACGAGCCAAAGTAAAGCTTCACGACCGGGAAGCCCCAGTCGTCGAGGGTCACCCAGCCTGGAGGAAGTTGGGGAGGGCCTTGCATCGGCCGATACAGGCGGTCCACGTTGGCCCCTTTCCCCTTGATGAACAGTTCCCCCTGCGACCCCGGCCCGTTCACCGCCCTGACCTTGTATTCGACCTCGTCCTGCAACAAGCCGACCAACATCCCCGCGTAATCGCGAGGGTCGCGGCGGAGGAGGACCTGGGACGCTTCCGCCCGCAGGTCGGCGGACGGGACGAACATCGCCATCGTCGCCAGGGCGATCGACGACCGAGGGGAGTCGATCTGACTGAAAATCCGCAGCGAGACCCGCTGCCAACGCTCCTCGTCCAGCGCGAAGATCCTCCAGACCATCGGCACGGCGCGGGGGTCGTCGATCCGGGCGATCTCCTCCAGCGCCTCGGCCTTCTTCGCCTTGTCGCGGCCGGACAGGTCGTCCTTCAGCTTCGACAGTCGAGACCGCCAGAGCTTGTCGGCCCTGGCCTGGGCCTCGCGCTCGGCCTTCCGAGCGGCCTCGAGCTCCGGCTTGGCCCAACGTCCCGAAATCTTCTTGAACCCCAGCCGACGCCACGCCCCCTCGCGACCCGAGTCGAGCTCGACGACGCGGCGGTAGTGCGCCGTCGCCTGCTGGGTCAGGCCGTGCTCGTCGCACCATTTCGCCAGCTTGTACTGGTCGTCGGCCGTGTTGCGGCTCTTGATCCGCCGGTCTTGATATTCGCGGAACAACGCCTGGGCCTCGGGCGACTCCTCGACGGCCTTGCTGACGTCCTCGGGCCGCATCCACTTGCCGTCGTGCTGGA
>CALCIC010000208.1 GCA_937907405.1 uncultured Isosphaeraceae bacterium
ACGAGCAAGCGGAGCGGGACGCCCCCCTCGCCGCCTGACCGTCCACCCACTTATAAGACGCTCCCCCAGGGCCCGCGTCCGGCGGCTTCGCATCGACGGGTCGGCGAAAGGGACTACAATGGATCACCGGAGTCGAACCACATCCGTTTCGCCAGGAAGCCCCATGAAGCCGGTGATCCTCTTCGACGGCGTCTGCAACCTCTGCAACCACGTGGTCGACTTCGTGCTCAGGCACGAGGCGGGCCCGGAATTCCGGTTCGCCGCGAGTCAGTCGCCGGCCGGCCGTCGGCTGATGGAGCAAGCCGGGATCTCCGCCGACGACGTGTCGCGGAGCATCTACGTCCTGGAAGACGGCCGCGTCGACTCGAAATCGACGGCCGTTCTCAGGATCGCCCGCCGGCTGCGGTTCCCCTGGCGCCTGGCGTACGGGTTCGTCGTCGTTCCTCGTCCCCCGCGCGATTGGTGTTACGGCCTGATCTCCCGGAACCGCTACCGGTGGTTCGGGACGCGCGAGGTCTGCCGGCTGCCGGCCAAGGAAGAGCGCGACAGGTTCCTTGAGGACGAGAGCCCCTCCCCCGCGCTCTGATCGGCCCGAGGGGCCTCAGATCGAGATCGCCAGGACGACCGCCATGGCGATTCCGACCAGGTAGCTGATCCGGTCGCGCAGCGCGAAGGCGACGGGATCGTCGTCGAGTTGCTCGCGGTAGGCGAGGAACCAGACGCGGGAGATCCAGTAAAGCAGGACCGGGCAGGACAGCCAGAGGAACTCGGGCCGCCGGTAGTGGATGCTGACGTCGGGGCTGTTCAGGTAGAGGCAGAAGACGAGCACGCACAGGTAGCCGCTGGTCGGGCCGAGCGAGCGGATCAACTCCAGGTCTTGCGCCCAGTAGCCGCGGCCGGGGATCTTCTCCGACGAACCGGCGGCGGCGGTCAATTCGGTGTATCGCTTGGCGAACGCCAGGCTCAGGAAGAAGAACATCGAGAAGGCCATCAGCCAGGGGGAGATCACGATCGAAGCCGCCGCGCCGCCGGCCAGGATGCGAAGGGAGTACAGGCCCGCGAGGCAGAGGACGTCGACCATGAGCTTGCGTTTGAGATAGACGGAATAGGCGGTCGTCAGCACCACGTAGAGGAGCAGCAGGCCGATGAACGTCGGCGGCAGAAACGCCGAGGCGGCCGCCGCCGCGGCGAGCAGCACGACGATCAGGCCGACCCCCGCCGGGATCGACGCCGCTCCGCTGGCGAACGGCCGAAACCGCTTCTTGACGTGTCGCCGGTCCGATTCCAGGTCCAGCAGGTCGTTGAGGATGTAGACGGCCGACGCGGTGAAGCTGAAGGCCAGGAACGCCAGGCCGCACTTCAGCAGCGGGCCGAGCTGGAAGATCTGGTGCGCGGCGATCAAGGCGACGAAAACCAGGACGTTCTTGGCCCACTGGTGAGGGCGAAGGGCCTTGACCAGCGACCTGGCGCCGCCGCCGGC
>CALCIC010000209.1 GCA_937907405.1 uncultured Isosphaeraceae bacterium
TTCTTCGCGGTCGTGCTCGTGGCGGCGGCCTTCGGCGGCGGCGCGATGGTCAACGGCCCCGGGTTCCGGTGGGTTCAGGACCACCTGTCCGACTACATGGGTCTGAAGGACGGCGGCGAGATCGCCTCCATCGACTTGCCCCCCGCGCCGACCGACGACGCCCCTCTCGACGCGTCGCCGACGTCCTCGGCCGGCAAAGCCGCGGGGGAGGCTCGCCCCGCGCCCGAACCCAGGCCGGCTGAACCTGTTGCGGCCGAGCCCAGGTCCCAGCCCGCCCCCCAGCCGGACGCCGATCCGACGCCGACGACGCCGCCGCCGCCGCTGCTGGCGGGGCCCTCGGGGGCGCCGGGCCCCGCGCCCAGCGCTCCGCCGGCGCCCCTGGACCCCGGCGTCGCCCCCGCGCTACTGGCGTCGCTCTCGCCGGTGCCTTCTCCCTCCCCTTCCCAGGCGGCGACGCCCGGCGGCCTACCCCCCGACCTTGCTCCGGCCCCGGCCGCGGAGGTTAAGCCGGCTTCCGCGCCGACGCCGACCTCGGGGGGGGGCGACTGGGGCGAGCTGCGTCGCAAGCTCAAGGAGCAGGGGGTGACCCGCTTTACGGTCGAGGCCGACGTCCAGGGCCGCGCCTTGTTCTCGTGCTTGATCCCCCTGGCCGGAAAGCAGGCGGTCTCGCAACAGTTCGAGGCCGAGGGGGACGACGAATTCGAGGCCGCGACCGCGGCCCTGCGGCGGATCAAACTCTGGCGGGCCGCCCAGGCCCCCGCGCCGGCCTCGCCCTAGAGCCGCCCATCGGCGGTCCATTGGGGATTGTCGCATCGTCAGCGCGCCCGGAGGGCGCCCCGCGCTCTTCAGATCTCGCAAAATCCCCTATCTTAACGAAGGGAGGTGAACGGCGGCGGCCGTCGTTTCTATAATACGAGAGTTGAAGTTCATTCGACCGGATGCGATCGGTCGATCTCCTAGGTGGAAAGGGCGGGCCGACTGATGGCCGACGGATCGCCTCTGCGTCTTCTTTTGATTGTGACGGGGAGTACGCTGCGGGCCGAGCAAATGGATCGGCCGCTCGCCTACTACCTGAAACAGCGGATCGAGCAGGCGCTTGCCGCCCGCCCGTCCGAGGACGCGTTCGATTCTCACGTCCAGGTCGTCGCCGATTTCCGCTGGATCCAGGACGAGGGCCTGCACGAGCTGGCGACGATCTCGCTCGGCGGCCCCGGAGTCAACGAGCTGGCCCATCGCTGGCTGGAGGAAGTGCCCGTCTCGCTCGCCTACAACGAGCGCTACTTCATCCAGATGGACCCCGAACTGACCGAGCCCCGCGCCAGCATCTGGGGCATGGACAACCCGACGACCCAGATCGCGGTCTCGGTGTTCCTCGACCGCTTCCTCCCCCGGTTCCTGGAATGCTTCGCCGCGCTGCCGCCGATCGTCATGGACCCCGACGACGGCGACCCTGACGCCGACCTCGAACTCGACGACGACGACGACTGACCGCCCCGATCGGCCCGGACCGGACTCCAAGGCCCCTCCCGCCGCGCTCCTCGCATCGCATCGTCCTTTTCCAGCCCTGGACTGGACCGTATCGGATCGAAGCGAACCGACGCAAACGTTGCGCCGTCGCGCCCGATTCTCTTGCAAATCCACGGAAATCGACCGGGCCATGACGGCCGCGTCGCAAAATCCCCACAGAGGGCCTCTCCGCCCGAATAATAAAGTGAAGAGGGGCTCACGCCTCTCGGTCGCCGACGTTTTGATCCCAAGGAAGGACTGCGATTATGCGGAATGCAATCCGATCGCGCGGTTGGGGTGGACGGGCGTGGACCATGGTTCGAGCGCGCGGCGGCGCGGCCCGCGCGGCGGCGGCGGCGGCGCTGGGGATTGCGCTGGCGTGCGCCGGCGGCGGCGCGGCGGGCGCTTGGGAGTCGGGGGGGGAAGGGTCGATCGACCAGACGCCTCGGGTGTCGATCGTCCGCCGGGCGGTGATGCAGGACCAGGGGGCCTGGGTGGTCGACTTCGCGATCCGGAACGAGACGGCGGCGGGGGTCGTCGTCGTTCCGAGCGAACTGGAGGCGCGGGTCGAGGGCTGGGTCTCGAATTCGAGGATCGCCGGCCACGCCCGGCCGCTGCTGGCCCGGACCTCGCTGAGCGGCAGCGCCGGGGGGACGGCCGAGGGAGACGTGATCGCCTCGAAAGCCGAGGCCGGACGGTGCCGCGAGCGACTGTCCCTGTCGATCTGGAGCGACGACGCCCCGCCGGACAACAGGGGTCAGGCCAGAGAAAAGGGGTCAGGAACCTTTTCTCCTGCTGGGGAAAAGGTTCCTGACCCCTTTTCTCTCTTTTCTCTGGCGCCGATCAGCCTCGCGCCCGGCGCGACCGGCCGGGTCCGGCTCCGGCTTGAGCATCAGCACGTGGTCTTCGGCGGCTACGATCCGCTGCTGGGGGTTCGGACGATCGACCTGCGGGTGGGGTCGGAGACGTACCGCGACGTGGTCGCGCTGGACCGCGAGCGGTATCTCGCCCAGCCCGACGCGCGCTGGCCCGAGCCTCCCGAGGACCGCCGCGACCCGGAGCGGTACGTGTCGGCGCCCGACAGTCTGCACCTGGAAGCGCACGCGGCGGGCCGCCAGTATTATCGGTTCCCCGACCAGCCGGTGCGCCACGGCGCCCGGATGCGGTTGAGCTTCTGGTACCTGATCGCCTTCGGCACCGCCGGCGATTGCCGGGTCCGGTTCTCGCAGTACAAGGACACGCCGTCGTCGTGCCGGGTCCTCCCCAGCGGCGGCTTCGACCAGGAGTTGACCGTCGTCGGCCGGTGGACGAAGGTCGAGAAGATCATCCACATCGAATCCGAGGCCACCACGGCGGCGCTCGACTTCCGGATCTCCAGCGACGCCAACCTCGGCGAGATGTGGATCGACGACGCCGAGCTGTCCCCCATCGCCCCCGACGCGCTGGCCGCCGGGCCTTGAGGGCGCCTCGGCGTCCCTCGGGTATTCTTTGGCCGCCGTCTGGGAGCGCGCCTGATTATTGGTTAAGGTGTCTGGGCGATTCCGTCGGTCGGTTCGGGCTGAGACGATTGAGTGTTGAGGCGCTGACGGGATCGACCAGGAGCGAGCGAACGTGGATGCTTCGGATCAGCAGTCGCCCGACCATTCCTCGGGGCACGGGGCGAGCGGGTTGTTCACGAGGATGCGCGAGGCGACGGGGACGGTCTACGGCGACCTCGGGACGTCGGTCCTCTACACGATCATGGAGATCACCCGCGAGACGGTCAAGCTGAAGCACGGGGTGGAGGATGAAGCCCGGTTCGCCGCCTTGCTGGAACAGGGGGGGGACCTGATCACCGACGTCGAGGCGCTCGGCGGCCTCAGCCTGGTCTTCTGGGCGCTGATCTTCTTGACGGTGAAGTACGACCTGATCGTGATGCGGGCCGACAACCACGGCGAGGGGGGGACGTTCGCCCTCTGGGGGCTGCTCAAGGGGGCGGCGGCCAAGGTGGTCGGCCTGACGATGATCGGCTACCTGGTGGTGGCGGCGGGGGGGCTGCTCGCCGCCGACGGCGTGATCACGCCGCCGATCAGCATGCTCGGCGCCTACGAGCCGCTCGGCGAATCGTGGGCGGTCGCCGCGACCCTGGTCAGCCTGTTCATCCTGTTCCGGTTCCAGTGGCGCGGCACCAGCCAGATCGGCGGGGCGTTCGGCTGGTTCATGATGCTGATCTGGTTCCCCTGGATCGCGCTGAAGGGGCTGCCCTGGATCATCCGCAACCCCGAGGTCTTCCTGGCGTTCGACCCGCTGTATGCGATCCGGTTCCTGGGCTCGTTCCCCAAGATCGGCTCGCTGGTGGTGCTCGGCGTGGTGGTCCTCTGCATGACGGGGGGCGAGGCGAAGTACGCCGACATCGGCCACTTCGCGCGGAAGGGGGAGGAGGGGGGCGAGGAGGGGCAGAGCCTGGCCCCGCGCGACTCGGGCCGTCGGCCGATCTCGGCCTCGTGGTTTCTGCTGGTCCTGCCCTGCCTGCTGTGCAACTACGCCGGGCAGACCGGCCGTCTGCTAGAGCTTGGCGTCCCTCCCCGCGCCAGCACGTTCTACGCGCTGACGCCCCGGATCGGGGACGCGCACGTGGACGGGATCATCCTGGCCGGCGACATGGTGATCTCGGGGATCGCCGCGTTCATCGCGTCGCAGGCGTTGATCACGGGGATGTTCTCGATCGTCAAGCAGGCGATCTCGATGGGCTTCTGCCCCCGGTTCGAGGTCAAGTTCACCAGCCGGGAGGCCGAGGGCCAGGTCTACATCCCGGCCATCAACTGGACGATGTTCATCAGTTGCGCGGCGATCACGCTGATCTTCCGGACGTCGGGCAACCTGGCCGCGGCGTACGGGATCGCCGTCACCGGGACGATGGGGATCACGACGCTGACGTTCGGCTACGTGGCCTACTACCGGTGGAACTGGAGCATGGCGAAGGTGCTGGCGGTCTGCGCGCCGATCCTGGCGGTCGACCTGATCTTCTTCGGCAGCAACCTGCTCAAGTTCACCCACGGCGGCTACTACCCGCTGGCGATCGCCGCGGTGCTGGTGGCGATCATGCTCACCTGGCAGTGGGGCCGTTCTCAACTGGCCAGGGCGTTCTTCGACTTCGGCGTGGCCGGCGGCAAGCGGATCGGCTGGCTGGTCGCGCTCCGCGAGAAGGTCGACGAGATCCGGGTGTCTATCGAGGAGAACCTCCCCCTGGCCCGGACGCTCGTGCAAGGCCGCCGGCGGCTGGTCGAGACCGACCGCGCGTTCGTCTTCCTCTGCTCGCGGCCGGTCCGCGACCTCGACGAGTTCGTCCCGGTGTCGATGCGGGTGTTCCTCAAGAAGTTCGGCGTGCTGCCGGCGCACATCACGCTGTTCCACGCCCGGCTGCTGACGACGCCCGAGGCCGAGAAGGGGGTCCCGCGGTTCGAGGTGATCAACCTCGGCCGCAACATCGTCTCGGTCGTGGGCACCTACGGCTACATGGAGCAGCCCGACATCCGCCGGGCGCTCCGCGTCCTCCAGGCCCAGGGGGAACTCGAGATCCCCTCCGACCGCTGGATCATCGAGGCCGGCGAGGAGGAGATCATCGTCAGCGACGACCTGGCGTTCTTCCAGCGGCTGCGGATCCTCTTCTTCCGATGGATCCTCCGGCTCTCGACCCCGGCGCACAAGTTCCTCGGCCTGGGCTACGACGCCGGCGTGTCCAAGGAAGTCATCCCGGTCGTCTTCAGCCGGTCGGCCGTCGAGGTCGCCCTCCCCGAGCTGGAGATCATCGAGCCCGAGCCCGCCCCCGAACCGGCCGAGGCGTGAGCCGAACCAACCGCGACGGCGCCGCGGCCGCGTCCCCGATTCCGGGTAAGCGTCCTATAAGTGGGTGGACAGTCAGGCGGCGAGGAGGGGCGTCCCACTCCTCTTGCTCGTGCTCGAGGTTTCGTGGCTCGGGCGTCCCGCCCGAGCATCCACAGGACGAACGCGGCAAGCCGCTCGGGCGGGACGCCCGAGCCACGCCGGCGGATGCTCGACCGACACGCGGCCCCCCCGGAGCGGGAAAAACGGCAATCCGAGGCTACCCATCAACCGCCTCTGCTGGACGAGATTTCCCACCCACTTTCGAGACGCTCACCCCCCGATTCCAGGGGATGGGATTCCCCCGGGCCGTTGCGGTATCCTCATGGCATGTCCAACTACTCGCGAGTCATCCGAGCAGAGGAGCGCCGAGGCATGGATCGGAACACGAGCTTGATCCGCGACGCCGAGCTGGATCGTCGGGCGTTCTTGAAGACGGCGGCGGCGGTCGCGGGGACGGTCGCGGTCGGCGGGAACGCGTCGGCCGCGAGCCAGGCCGATCCGGCCTTGGCGAAGGAGGTCGACGCGTTCCTCTCGGCCTACGTCGATCGCTGGCTCCCCCTGGATACGAAGGCGACGGAGGCGGCCTGGAAAGCGGCGACCGACGTGACCGAGGCCCACACGGCCGCCCAGGTGGAAGCGGCCCAGGCGGTCAACGAGGTCGCCGGCGCGCCCCAGGTCGTCGCCGACGTCACCCGGTTCCTGGCGCGACGGGACAAGCTCAGCGAGCTTCAAACGCGGCAGCTTGAGAAGATCAGGCTCCGCGCGGCCGAGTCGCCGGGGACCTTGCCCGAGGTCGTGAAGGCCCGCACCGAGGCCGAGGCCAGGCAGTCGGCGGCCCAGGACGGGTTCACGTTCACCGTCACGAAGGCCGACGGCGCGGTCGAGAACCCGTCGGCCAACCGGATCGACCAGGTGTTGCTCAACTCGAAGGACCTGGACGAGCGGAAACGCTACTGGAGCGCCTCCAAGGAGATCGGCGGCCCGCTCCGCGAGGGCGTTCTCCGGCTCCGCGACCTCCGCAACCGGGTGGCGCGCGAGCTCGGCTTCGACGACTTCTTCGCGCTTCAGGTCGCCGATTACGGGATGACCGTCCCGGAGATGATCGCACTCTGCGAGGGGATGATCGCCGAAGTCAAGCCGCTCTATCTCCAGGTCCACGCATGGGCGAAGCACAACCTGGCGAAGCGGTACGGCGCCGACGTCCCCGACGGGGCGGTCCCCGCCCACTGGCTGCCCAACCGCTGGGGCCAGAACTGGCCGGGGCTGGTCGAGGGGGTCGACATGGACGCCCCGTTCAAGGGCCGACCGCGCGAGTTCATCCCCGAGCAGGCCGAGCGGTTCTACACGTCGATGGGCTTCGCCAAGCTGCCGCAAAGCTTCTGGGACAAGTCGGACCTGTACCCGGCCGACCCCGCGTCGGGCCGCAAGAAGAACAGCCACGCCAGCGCCTGGCACATGAACTACCGAGACGACGTCCGCAGCCTGATGTCGATCGAGGCCGACAACCAGTGGTTCGGCACCGCGCATCACGAGCTTGGACATATTTATTATTATATGAGCTACTCCACCCCCCGGGTGCCGATCCTGCTCCGCGCCGGGGCCAACCGGGCGTTCCACGAGGGGGTCGGCGACCTGATCGGCCTGGCTTCCGGCCAGCGGCCGTACCTCAAGCAGGTGGGGCTGTTGACCCCCGAAGCCGAGAAGGCGCCGGCGGTCAAGAGCCTGCTCGACACCGCGCTCGACGGCGCGTCGGTCGTGTTCCTCCCCTGGTCGGCCGGCGTCATGACCCACTTCGAACGCGACTTCTACGGCGGCGCGATCGCCGACGACGCGCTCAACGCCGGCTGGTGGGCGATGGTCCGGAAGTTCCAGGGGATCGAGCCCCCCGACGTCCGCCCCGAGACCCTCTGCGACGCCGCGACCAAGACGCACATCAACGACGACCCCGCGCAATACTATGATTACGCGATCGGCACCGTGCTCAAGTTCCAGCTCCACGACCACATCGCCCGCGAGATCCTCAAGCAAGACCCGCGCGACTGCAACTACTACGGGAACAAGAAGGTGGGCGACTTCCTGCGAGGAATCCTCGAACTGGGGGCCACCCGCGACTGGAACGCCGTGCTCCGCGAGGCGACCGGCGAAGGTTTGACGGCCCGCCCCCTGGTCGCGTACTTTGAACCGTTGCTCAAGTGGCTCGAAACCGAGAACCAGGGACGGGCGACCGGCTGGCCTGAAACCACCGAGAAATCATGACTCATCAATCGGAAAAGTCGTGGTCCCGCCTGGCGCCGGGTCTGATCCTGGGAGCCGTCGCGTTCGCGGGGGGCTGGGTCGCCACAAACATGCTCCGGAGCGAGAACGCGGCTCGGCCGACGTCCGCGGCGGCCTCCGCGCCCGCCGTCGCTCCGACGCCCCCCGCGGTTCCCGCGCCGAAGGCCCCGGCCCCGGACGACGCCCCCCCCGGCATGGTCTGGGTCCCCGGGGGCGAGTTCACGATGGGGACGAACGACGCCAGGGCCGAGCCCGCCGAGAAGCCCGCGCACCGGGTGAAGGTCGACGGCTTCTGGATCGACGCGGCCGAGGTGACCAACGCCGAGTTCCGCAAGTTCATCGACGCGACCAAGTACGTCACGGTGGCCGAGCGGCCGGTCGACTGGGAGGTGATGAAAACCCAGGTCCCCCCCGGCACGCCCAGGCCCCCCGACGAGCAGCTCGCGCCCGACTCGCTGGTCTTCCCCCCCCCCGCCGGCCGGGTGCCGCTCGACGACCTTTCCAACTGGTGGAGCTGGACCAAGGGCGCCGACTGGCGGCATCCCGACGGGCCCGGAAGCTCGATCGACGGCAAGGACGATTTCCCGGTGGTGCAGGTGGCGTTCGACGACGCCGTCGCCTATGCGAAGTGGGCCGGCAAGCGGCTCCCCACCGAGGCCGAGTGGGAGCGCGCCTCGCGCGGGGGGCTCGAAGGCAAGAAGTACGCCTGGGGCGACGACTTCACGCCCGACGGCAAGCGGCAGGCCAACACCTGGCAAGGCAGCTTCCCCCTGGTCGCCGCCGAGGACGAGGACGGCTACCCCCGGATCGCGCCCGTGAAGTCGTTCCCGCCCAACCCCTACGGCCTGTACGACACGATCGGCAACGTCTGGGAGTGGTGCTCCGACTGGTACCGCCCCGACGCCTACCGGCTCGACGCCGACGCCGAGTTGTCCGTCAATCCCCAGGGCCCCGACAAGAGCTACGACCCCAACGAGCCGTACCAGCCC
>CALCIC010000210.1 GCA_937907405.1 uncultured Isosphaeraceae bacterium
GCACCTCCACCCGCTCCGCCAGGTCCTCGATCTTGGCGGCGACGGCCTGGTGCTGAGCGCGGATCTGCGCCAGGCAGCGGGCCGGCCCTTCGGGGACGGGGCCTTGCCAGTTGAACCGCGAGGCTTCCAGACCCGCCTTGGCCAGCGACTCGCGCTTGCCGACGGTCACCGTCTTGGTCGCCGGCTCGATCTGCACGACGTACCGAGGCGCGCCGACGGCGATCCCCAGCCCGCGCCGCTGGCCGATGGTGAAACCCTCGATCCCCGCGTGCGTCCCCAGCACCCGGCCTTCCTCGTCGACCATCGTCCCCGAGGTGTCGCGGACCGGGCGATGATCCTGGACGAAGTGAAGGTAGTCGTCGTCGGGCACGAAGCAGATTTCCTGACTCTCGGGCTTGTCGTGGACCGGCAGGTTCTGGTCGCGGGCGATCGCCCGGACGTCGGCCTTGGCGAGCTCGCCGATCGGAAACAGCACCTGATCGAGCAACTCCGCGGCGAGGCCGAAGAGGACGTAGGACTGATCCTTCGCTCGATCAAGGCCCCGGGCGACCCGGTTCGCCCCGTCGGCCGCTCGGGCGATCCGGGCGTAATGTCCGGTCGCGACGAAGTCGGCGCCCACCTGCTTACCGTACTCCCGGAGCCGGCCGAACTTGAGCCAGATGTTGCACATCACGCAGGGGTTGGGGGTGCGGCCGTCAAGGTACTCGTCGGCGAAATAGTCCTTGATCCGACCGAACTCGCGCTCGAAGTCGAGCACGAAGAACGGCAGGTCGAGGCGGTCGGCGACCCGTTGCGCGTCGGCCGCGTCGGCGATGCTGCAACAGGTCTTGGCGCGGCGCTCCTCCCCCTCGGCGTGGGCGCCGGTGCGCATGAACAGACCGACCACGTCGTACCCCCTCGATTTGAGCAGATACGCGGCCACGGAGCTGTCGACTCCGCCGCTCATCGCCAGGACGACTCGCTGGGTTTTGGCCAAGGGGAAAGATCCGTGAGCTTGATGATGAATTCGACGTGAAGACGAGGCCGCGATCCTCGACGGCGAGGGGGAGGAACGCGGCCCGGGGGATTACTTGCCGGCGGCCTCGGCCTTGGCCTTCTTGGTGGCGATCTTGGCGGCTCGGCGTTCGGCCTTGGCGGCCTTGGCCTCGACCAGGGCGGCGCCGGTGTTGAACCGCTCCTTGAGGCGGACGGCCTTGCCCGAACGTTCGCGGAGGTAGTAGAGCTTGGCCCGACGGACCTTGCCCGACCGCTTCACGACGATGTTGGCGATCCGAGGCGAATGGATCGGGAATTTCCGCTCGACCCCCTCCCCCTGGACGATCCGGC
Organism: uncultured Isosphaeraceae bacterium; assembly: GCA_937907405.1. Classification (GTDB taxonomy): domain Bacteria; phylum Planctomycetota; class Planctomycetia; order Isosphaerales; family Isosphaeraceae; genus Paludisphaera. The sequence goes on from CALCIC010000210.1 coordinate 1,327, forward strand.
GGACGACGAACATCTCGCGGGTCCCCGCTCCCGAGCGGGCGATCACCACGCCGTTGAAGATCTGGATCCGCTCCTTGTCCCCTTCGAGGATTCGGACGTGGACGTCGACCGTGTCGCCGATCTCGAACTTGGGGGGCTCCGCCTTCATGCTGCTCTTTTCGACGAGCGTGAGCAACTGGTTCTGCATGACTCTGACCTTTCCTAACGGCCCTTCGCGTCGCGGGCCGGGGGTTTCGCGTTCTGATCTCTAATGTCTGATTGTCGAT
>CALCIC010000211.1 GCA_937907405.1 uncultured Isosphaeraceae bacterium
TAGATGTTGCCGCCGCTCTGGGCCAACCCGGCTGCCGAGCCAGTCCCGCCATAGTTCTGACCAATCGGCGCGTTCGCGGCGTTCTGGCCGTCGCTGTCGGTGGCGAACCGCCTGACGTTTCCGGGATAATCGCTGACCAACACGCCTCCCGTCGTGGGGAACACGATCCCAATCGGACCTGCGCTGCCGGACGTTGGGAAGTTGTCGGCGAAAGTGGACAGGCTGAGCCCCTGGGCCGCGCCGGCCGCGGTAAGCACCATGGCGGCCTTCGTCGTGACGGAGGAATGGGCGAGTACGAAAAACGGCAAAACAAACAATCCCATTCGTGAGCGGATCGAACTCATCACCTGGCGTCTCCATTCTGTATGTGAAACAACGTGTCGTGACACGTGAGGGTCGTCGCAATCAAGGGCTCGGCGCAAACCATGCCGGCACATCATCCGAGAGAGCGCCGGCTCGACGATCGAGGATTTCGAACGTGAGGGAGATTTCGGTTTCAGTCCGACAGTGAGTCGATGCGTCGAAAACCCTTCGGCGATGCTTTGCTCGAGCGCCTCCTCTACCAGGGAATACGAATTGCGTGGACACGTCCCTCCGTTCTTTCCCAAGCGACGGTGTACGATCGAACTCGCCGTCGTGCCGACCATCCTGTTCAGGACGCGACTACGTCGGGATGGAGTCGTCGCGGCGGTGCGTTACGTCTTCCCTGGCGCGCCGAGACGCCAAGCGACGCCATCGTCCGGGGAGCCGCCTTGGACTTTCTCGGTTCGGCCGGAACGTCGTCACCGCCCGGGTTCGGCGAGCTTGGCCGGCCCGAGCCGCTCCGTCCCGACGGCAAGCTCGTCGATCCAGAGCGACTGGTCGTGCGGCACGCCATGGTGGAAGTAGGGCAGCATCATGAACTGGTTGAACTTCATCTCCGGGTAGTCGGGAGACCGGAACACGACGTCCGTTTGCTCGACGACCAAGTTGCCGTCGACCCAGCCCCTGACCTCGCCGTCCTGATTCGGCTTGTCCGTCCCCCGGTCAAGGCTGTTGAGCTTGAACATCGCCTCGACGCAGTGCCACTCTCCGTCGTCGAAGACGACGTCCGGGCTGTCGAAGAACGTGCCGTTGTAGCCTCCCCGAAGTGGTCCCTGCGTCAATCCGTGGGGGCTGTCCTGGTTCTGAATGTCCTGAGCCGCCAGCCGCAGCTTGCCGTTGACCGGCTCAATGTAGAGCGTGAGACGGCTGGCGGCGGGGCCGTGGAATTTGCCGTTCTCGGTCGTCATGAAGTGCAACAGGTGGGGCCCGTACGGCTTGTTCGTCCACGACCAATCTTTGGAGAGCCTCAGATGGAACCGGAGGTGGACGACCTCGGTCGGCGCGATGGAATGGCGAACCCCCGATGAATCGGAGGGCGTCAGCTCGCCCTTCGGAAAATGGTACTGAATCGAATGCCGACCACCCGCCGCGTCGTCGCTCAGCGTGAACCGGCCGTTGCCGTCGTACCAGCCCCGATTCGTCAGCTTCGAATCCTCGAAGCCTTCGCTGAACAGGGCGCCTCGCGGGGCCGGTTCGACTTGCCCCGCGAGGAGAAGCCCCAGTGGCAGGATGAGCGACGTGATCGGCGGCATGGAAGGACCTCCCGGTTTCGGCGTCGACGCCCACGGCTCGAAACCGGGGAACGAGAGACTCCGCCGGTTCGACCCGATCGACGTCCGCCATCTTTAGAAGAGGATGAGGGGCGTACATGAACGTGCCCACGATCCTACCAGATCGGAATTCCCCGCGGATGGAGAGGTCAAGCCCTTTCCCTCGTGCGGAACGGCGCCTGAAGCCTTGCGCTTCGCGGGGGCGGGCGCGACGGGAGGCCGGCGGGGCTTCGGCTGCCGCGCAACACTCGCGTCGCCCCTCGCGCCTTCATCAAGCGATACGGGCGGCAGTGGGCGCGTCTCGAGTGGACGCGCCCGGAAAGGTTCGATCCAACAACAAAAGAACCGAAGGATTCGGAGCCTGAACGACGACATGATTCCGGACCGGCGTATGGGGGGGCCGGACGGCGCCCGCCCCCCCCACGAGGACCTCAGGCGTCCGTCGACTGAGGAACCCGCCGCCGCCAGCCGTAGCCGGCCGCGCCGAGGGTGCCGATGCCCAGCAGGATGACGGACGAGGGCTCGGGGATGACGCCGTCGCTCACGAAGTGATAGATGTTGTCATTCACGCCGCCCGGGAAGTAATCGGCGACGTTGCTCCCCTCGGTGCCGACCTCGGAGACTCCTCCCCCGTCCCGGGCGACGATATTCACGGGCAGGCCCGTGTCGGCGGGAGGCGGATTCGGGTCACTC
>CALCIC010000212.1 GCA_937907405.1 uncultured Isosphaeraceae bacterium
CACTCCACAGGTCGAACGGTCGAGGCCCAGCGGCGAACCGCGCAACCCATCAGGAAACCGCTCTAGATCTCGTTGGCGAGCGCGTAGATGCCGTGGCCCTCGCGCTTCAGCTTGCCTTCGGCGACCAGCTCGTCCCAGACGCCGGCGGGATGGCCGCCGGGGGGGGTGATGCCGCCGATGTGGGAGGTCTTGGAGCCGGGGCTCAGGCCCGAGTGGTCGTCGAGCCGCGCCAGCTTGAGCCGCTTCTTGAACGCCTTGTAGGCGCGCTTGCGTTCCTCTTCCGTCGACATTGCCGTCTCTCCGTGCGCGAGGCGAGCGGGGAACTCCTCCGTTCATTGTGCCGGGAAAGTCCAACCTGTCGAGGCCGATTCGCTGGGAGCCGAAATCGGAAGGAGGCGAAGGCCGTCGATGCGGCGAAGCGAAGCGAGACGAGACGAGACGCTCCGATCGCCGCGGACGGGCTCGTCAGAACCGGGACGAGGGTTCGAGTTGAACGTCCCGATAGTAAGTGCGCGCCCGGCGGCGCGATTCACCCCGTTGGAGAGTTTGGTCCTCGGGGTACTCGATGGCCAGCGTGACCGTGTCGCCCCGAATTTCCACGACCGTGACGACGACGTCGTCGCCGATCATGACGCCTTCGCCCTCTTCCCTGGGGATGACGATCACTATGCACCTCGCTGCTAAGTCCTGTGGCCGGGTCCGCCCGACCTCGCGGGCCCTTTCGGGTTGCGACGGTCGGGAACGACCACCTGATTGTATCGAGGGGCCCTGGTCCGTCAATCGCTTACCGACGACCATCGCCAAGGCCCGTTGATCGTATCGGCTTGCGGCGTTCCGGAGCCCCGTTTTCCGGCCCTCGGTGACAGCCGGCGGGCACGGAACGCGCGTGAAGGTCAACCGGCGCGCCACTTCAGGTCGACGCGCCCGGGGGTGTTCTCGGGGCCGCCGTCGATCCGGCGAAGTTCGATGGTCGCGCCGTCGGTTCGGGGTTCGAGCCGGCACCAGCCGATCGGCTGCTCGGCGGCGAACGGATAGCCTACGGCCGGCAGATTCACCAGGTGCAGGCCGGCGTCGCCGCGAAGCGACCAGGTGTGCGTGTGGCCGAAGACCAGGGCCTTGACCTGCGCGCGGGGGCGGAGGACCGCCAGCAGCGCCTCGGCGTCGGCCAGGCAATGCGGAGCGTCTTCCTGCTTCAACGCGGGGTTGTGGTGGACCATCACGAGCGTCGGCGTCCGAGGCTGGGCGTCGAGCGTTTTGGCCAGCCAGGCGAGCTGGGGCTCGTGGAGGCGGCCCCCGACCTGCCTCGGCGTTTCGAGCGAATCGAGCACCACCAGTCGGAGCCCGGCGGCCTCGGCGGCGCCGACGTAACGGCTCTCGACCGCGTCGGGGCCGTCCTTCTCGGGCTTGAGCACGTCGAGGAAGTGGTCGCGGTCGTCGTGGTTGCCCATCGCCAGGTGGACCGGAACGCCGAACTCGCGGAGCGGGCGGATCAACGACAGGAACCGTTCGTAGTCGGCGGCCGTTCCCACGGAATGGGCGAGGTCTCCCACGACGACCGCGGCCTTGGGCAGGCCCGGCTGCTTGAGGACGTCGGCCACCACCGCGTTCAGGTTCTTGGACATGTTGAACTTGTTCGGCTTGCCCGCCTCGGCGAGCGGATCGGCGTCGACGTGCGTATCGGCCAGCAGGGCGATGTAGCCCGGCGGTTCCTCCTCCGCGCCGGCCGCGAGGAGTCGGCCGGACAACCCGCCGCCGAGGATCGTCGAGGCCCCCCCGACGGCGAGGCCGGAGAGGAATTCACGTCGAGTCGGCATCAAATGAATAGGCACGTTGCATCCCTTTGAGATTAAGATCCGCGACCTGGACGCGCGCTCCGGTCCTCGCGTCCGCTCGACTCCCATCGTACTCCCCCGGCGCGTCGACGAAAACGCCCGCCTGGCGAGGGCGGGCGCGTTTGGGTTGCGACGATGGAAGGCAAGCTCGACCGGAACGGCTCAGGCGGTCTCGACGGCCCGGCCGTTGGGCGCAACGGGTTCGGCGGCGAGAGGCGTCGTCGCGGATGCGGCGTCGCCCGTCATGGCGGCCTGGATGTTGTCCATCGCCTGCCTGGCGATCGCGTCGGTGAAGTCCTGGAGGCCGTTCGCCCTGGTCGATCCGGCGGCGAGGTCGAAGCCCGACTTCTCGGCCACGAGCAGGCTCATGAGCATGCCCATCAGTCCGGTCGACGCGCCCCCGCCGGAGCCGTCGGCCGCGCCGCTCCCCGGCGCCATGAAGACGCGCTCGGGGACCAGGGGCTGCGTGCTGGCGGCCAGGTTCTGCGCGACGACCGAAAGCGCGTAGAGCCGGGGGTCGGTGAACGACTCGATCTTGCGGAGCAGCACCGAGGCCTCGGACAGACCTTCCTGGAGCAGCCGCGCGCCTTCGCCTCGGCCGGCGAGGATCTTGCGGCGGCTGTCGGCCTCGGCCCGGACGACGACCTGCTCGGCCTCCTTGCGGGCGCGGGCGAGCTGGGCCTCGGCCTCGTTCTCGACGATCCGGACCTGGATCAGCGAGTTGGTCAAGGTCGTCTGCATCTCGGCCGTCGCCTGCGCCTCCTTGAGCGCCTTGAGCTTCTCGGCCGCGACCACCTGCTTGCCGTAGGTCTCCATCTGTTCGAGCGAGAGCTGCCGGAGCCGGAGCTGTTCCAGCAGGTTCTCGATCTTGCCGCCGGCCTCGGCGGTGTCGGGCTTGCCGATCAACACGTCGACGCATTCGATGTCGAAGTTGTGGAACCGCCGGCTCAGCTCCTCCTGGGCCTCGTGCTGAATCGCGTCGCGCTCTTGCAGCAGGTCGAGCATGGTCCGCTTGTGGGCCACGTCGCGGAAATAGGCGCTGAGCATCGGGTCGAGGGTCTGGGTGATCAGCTTCTTGACGTCGCCGAACCGCTGGATCACGCTGGGCGCCTTCTGGTAGTCGATGTGGACGACCACCGACAACGGCAAGGTCGGCTCGTAGGCGTCGCGCGTGACCAGGTCGATCGATCGCAGGCTCTCGTCGTAGCGGTGAGTCTCGCTCCGGCCGGTGACCCAGTGGAGCACGAAGTTGGTGGTGGGGGTCAAGATGATGGTGCCCGCATACGTGTTGAACGCGTACTTGCCGGGTCCGAGCGGTTTCTCCTGGACGCCGCGCTCCCCCTCGGAAACGCGCTCGCCGTGGCGGAACGTCTGGCCGGAGAGGTCGGCGCCGCTCCGCCCGTAGTAGCTGACGATCACCCCGACGTAGCCGATCGGCACGATCGTCTTGGGGATGGCCTCGACGGTCGCGAACCATCGGTTGATGAAGTAGGTGCCGTCGATCAGGGTGGCGTACTGGCGGCCGCGACGGCCGCCGGCGCGGAGGAACGCCTCGGGGTCCTGGAAGTTGTTGTGATGGTCCTTGTCGTTCCGTTCGCTGCCGACCGCCGGCGCGATGATCTCGCCCGTCGCCAGCGCCGGCCCGTCGTGGACCGTGACGATGCCGATGCCGTCGACCTGCAACCTGCGGTCGGGATTGAGCGGGTCGGGCGCCTCGACCGCGCCGCCGATCACCACCGGGTCGAACCCCTCCTGCGCGGCCAGTTCGCTCTGCCAGTTCATCAGCGCCTTGAATTCTTGCTTGCCGCCGACCTCAAGGCGATAGACCACGTCCTCGGTGATCACGTAAAACAGCGCCAGGTTGATCGCGTAGACGCCTTCGCGAAGGATCGCCCGCTGCCGGCCGCGCTGGCCGAGCACGGGCTCTTGCTCGGGATCGGCCGCGCGGGGGGCGCCGAGCAGGAAGGCGCGGGCGTCCTGGAAATTGTTGCAGTCGACGACCTGGCCGAGCGTCTGCACCGGCGCCAGCGGCACGCCGTCGCGGGCGTAGACGTAGCCGATCTTGCCTTGCGGCACCATGACGAGGGGCAGCTTGTGAATCCGATACTGCCAGCGCCAAAGCCCGAAGTGGACGCCGCCGCGAAGCAGCTCGGCCTGGAAGCCGGCCTCGCCGTTGAGCGCCATCATCCGGCCCTCCTGGACCGAGCCCTTGCCGGCCCAGAGCTTCTCGACCACGCCGACCCGATTGTTGGCGATGTACCTCAGCCCCGTCAGTTCAGAGACGACCGCCACGGCCACGATCAACCCGACGATCCAGAACAGGCCGGCCGGGAGGTCCGACGAAGAGGCCGCGAACACGAAATGCGACGAGCCCACGTTGCGACTCCAAATCCGAACGATCGCGCGGGTTCGCTTCTCGACGGGACGACCGTGAAGCGGCGCCGCCCCGCGCGGAACGCCCGACGAACGTCGGGCGCGGCGGAAGACGTTCACTTCCGCCGTATTTGACGTATATTCGTGTTCGGCCTCCAATATTCAAGGATTTCAATCAAACCCGCGCGGATTTCGCACCCAGTGCGTTCCGCGCCCGTCGTCCCGCGAAGGTTGCACCCATGAGCTTTGAAGTCGAGGTCAAGTACCGAGGCGTCGATCACGACCATCTCGTCGCCAGGCTCGCCGAACTCGGCGCGACGGCGGCAGGGAGCGTCGACCAGGAAGATTCGTACATGAACCATCCCTCGCGCGACTTCGCCGTCACCAACGAGGCGTTCCGCATCCGTCGGATCGGCGACGAGAACCGGATCACCTACAAGGGGCCGAAGCACGAAGGCCCGACCAAGACCCGCGAGGAGATCGAGATCCCGTTCGCCGCCGGCCCCGACCAGTTCGGCGACCTCGTCCGGCTGTTCGAGAACCTCGGCTTCAAGGCCGTCGCCACGATTCGCAAGCGGCGCGAGGGCTTCCACCTGCGGTTCGAAGACCACGACCTGGAAATCGCCCTCGACCGGGCCGAAGGGCTGGGCGACTTCGCCGAGATCGAAGCCATCGCCGCCGACGCCGACGACCTCCCCCGCGCCCAGCAAGCGGTCCTGAACCTGGCCCGGCGCCTCGACCTGACCGACGTCGAGCCCCGGTCGTACCTGCGGATGCATCTGGAGAACCGAGATCGTCCCTAGCCCGGCAGGTGGGGCCGCGGGTCGGAAGACGCGGAGCGAGGTCGGCGCCTCATCGCCGCGACCGCGCCCCGGCTCCGCTGATTTCCAGAGCGCGTTCTCAATAATCCACCGACCCAGCGAATTGCTGGTGGAAACGCCCTTCGAGAGACGACGGAGCGACCTTGGCGACGGGAGATGCGAATGCGGTACGTGATGCGGCAGAAGTTCTTCAGTTGGGGCGACGACTTCACGATCCAGAACGAGGCCGGCGAGGACGTGTTCTTCGTGGACGGCAAGGCGTTCAGCCTGGGCGCGCAATTGGCTTTCCAGGACATGCAAGGGAATGAGCTGGCCTTCATCCGTCAGAAGCTGATGGCCTGGGGGCCGACGTACGAGATCTACAGCCGGGATGAGTTGCGGGCGGTCGTCAAGAAGTCGTTGTTCACGTTCTTCCATTGCACGTTCAGCGTGGACGTTCCGGGGCCCGACGATCTTGAAGCGACCGGCGGG
>CALCIC010000213.1 GCA_937907405.1 uncultured Isosphaeraceae bacterium
CAGCAATTCCAATGAGCGGAAGTTTTCCGGCGCGAGTTTGCCGGTTGCAGCGATGATCCGGGGATGAATGAAGGGCGGGGGATTTCGGGGTGGACCTCGCGAGAATCGGAATCCGTGATGAATCCGGCGACCCTGATCCGCCCTTCGGGCGCCTTCTCCCGGGGGGAGAAGGGATGCTCGCGTCAGCCTCTGCAAAACCGCGCAACATCAAACCTGGCGCGTCGGGCTGGTATTTCGAGGTTTCGGAATCAGTGTCGGGTCGTCAGCCCCCAGGGCGGATAAGCAGGACCCTCGCTGGCGCGTCGGGCTGAGAGTCGAGGGTTTTCGTGATGATGGAGGGGAGCCGGCCGATGAGGCGTCAGTAGCCGTCCGACGAAATCACCTCGCCGCCGCCGCGCGTGATGAGCGCGCTGAGGACGTTCGGGTCGATCGCGTTCTTGAGGAACCGGACCGAGCCGTCGACGAGCAGGGCGTTGAAGCCGTCGTCGTGACGGCTGCCCAGGCCGTGCAGCGGAAGCCCGCCGCCGACGGCGAGGTCGTCGGGTTTGGTCCAGGGGACGGCCTGGAGAGACTCGCCGACGAAGAGCGTGTTGCTCGTGCCGTCGGGGAAGTCGGCGAACCGCAGCGGCTTGAAATCCGACGTGAACGCACCGCCGAGAACGGCCCGGTAGCCGGTCGCCCCCGGCTTGAGCGTCTCGTCGCTGGGGCAGGCGAAGCAGGACGGCATGAGGTTCAGCAGGCCGAGATTGTGGGGGCTGTCCCACGGCTCGTCGAGGTGGAACCGCTCGTACAGGTCTTCAGATTCAAGAAGCGGCAAGATCGCGACCCGCCAACTCAGCAGCGGCCTGCCCTCCTTGTCGACGATCGCGGCGGCGGGGAAGCAGCCGTTGACCGCGTGGTAATTATGCAGGGCCAGGCCGATCTGCTTGAGGTTGTTGACGCACTGGCCGCGCCAGGACGCCTCGACGGCTTCCTGCGGCAACAGGAGGAGCGGGATCGTAACCAGACAGCCGAACACCCCGAGCACGATCCCGGCGATCGCCGTCCCACGGCCCCGGAGCGTTCCCTTGCTCTGGTCGATCTCCTTGAGCGCTGCGCGGCCGAGGAGGACCGCCGGCGCGCCGCTCACGACCCCGAGGAAGACGCACGCGCCGACCGCGAGACTCGCCTTCGCCTTGCCGCTGGTCGCGATCGGCTCCGGGTCGTCCGCGATCCGCCACTCCCTGGTCGCGCAGTCGGAACACCGCGCGTGAAGCCCCGCGTACTCGTCCGGCATCTCGAATCGCCGCCCGCATTCGCATGTGACGGAGTGGGGCACGAGATAACTCCGATCCTCGCGAGAGAACGCCGACGACAAATGTAATACGCAGCCTTCGGCGATCTTACTCCGCGTTCGATCGACGGACAAGCCGGTGCGTCGGGGAATTGCAAGGAGGACGTCGGCGGGCGATCGCGATTTGACGCCGTCGAGATGTGGAGCGACAATGCGCGTCTTCAGCGTCGTCGACTGGCAGCCGTCGATCTCAAATTGGAGGATCCCGTGATGAGGTTCTCGCGATCGGTCGTCGCTCTCGTCGCCTCCACCGCGGCCGTCTCGGCGATCGTGCTCTCCGTTTACGCTCAAACGGGGTCGACGAAGTCCGAGCAGGCCTGGTCGCCGGAGCGTCTCCAGGCGTGGGTCGTCGAGGAATTCCAGCACGAGCCGGACGTCGCCGCGTTGATCCGCGAGGTCGTCGCGACGTATGGCGATCTGTACGACGCCTGGAAGGGGGCCAAGGGGGAGGGGGACCCGGCCGTCAAGGCCGTCGAGGACCGCCAGAGCGAGTTGATGGCGAGGTATTTCGCCCTCTGGGACGCGCGGCGCGATGAGATTCGTCGCCGTGCTCCGGCCGAGGCGACGACGAGGGAGGAGTCGAATCCCCTGGTGCTTGAAGCCCGCGTCCAGGGGCTGTTCAAGGCCGATTCCTCGGTTCGCGACCTGGTTCGGGCGATCAACTCGGTGGATCGGGAGATCGACCAGCACGAGGCCGCGGGGCGCGATCGAGGCGACCCGGCGTTCAGGGCGGCCCTGGAGCTACGGTCGGAATTGACGGCCGAGTACGACGCCCTTTGGCGCGCGCGCTCCGGAGAGATTCGGCGGCGGTTGCTCGCGAACGACGGGGAGGGCGCGCCGGCCGATCTTGAGAGCAGGATCAGCGGCGAGTTCGAGATGGACCGCGACACGCAGTTGATGAATTGGAAGCTCAATGAGGCCGATCGCGAGGCGCGGGAAGCCAGGAAGGCCGGTCGAGGTCGCGACGACCCGGACCTCAAGGCCGCCGAGCAGCGCCAGGCGGAGGCGCGGGCGAACTACAACGCCGCCTGGTTCGATCGCTACGACGAGTTCCGCCGGCGCGTCCTCGCGGGGACGGACGCGTTCGCGTCGAGACAGGTCGACGTCAGCGACCTCTTCAACCGCGCCCCCGACGTCGTCGCCCTGGACGAGGAGACGTCCAGAACGGACCGGGAGATCGCTCGACTCTCCCCGGCGATCCCCAATCTACGGGACGACGCGGCGCGCAAGCCCTGGGAGCAGCGCAAGGCCGCATTGTCCGCGAGGCGCAACGCCCTTTGGCGGGAGCGATACGGCGCTCTTTACAAGCAAGCCGTGGCCGAGCTTCAGGCCAGGTTCACCCCGAAGCCCGAGGCGCCTCCCGCCGTCGTCGCCAGGGGGGAAGCGCAAGCGACCAAGGGCGGAAGGCCCCCCGCGAAGGGGGCGTTCATGCCGGGCGGCCCCGAACCGTACTACTTCACGCCGATCCCCAAGACGATCGCCGTCCACGTCTCGGGCGTGGCGCGCGACGAGCGGGATGGTCCGATCGCCGGGGCGAGCGTCACGCTTTACGCCGTCGCCGACGACGGCGAGCAACTGGTCGTCTCGCGCTTCCTTGCCGCCGACGAGGGCCCGAAGGCGAAGCCGGCCGCCACGACCACGACCGACGCCGAGGGGCGCTACGACTTCCAAGGCGTGCAACTGCCGGTCCTGTCCTCGATCCGCAGCGGAGCGAGCTACAGCCTCCCCCCCCTGATTCGGTTCCTCGTCTCCGCCGAGGCGCCCGGCAAGGGGCTCGCCTGGGGGCAAACATTGTCGATGTGGCAATATAATCCTCAAAACATGGAAGCGAACGGCGGCGAGGGCCACCTGTTCCTGCGAACGGCCGTCACGATCGATCTGAAACTCAGCGCCGCGGCGGTCCTTCAAGGCAAGGTCGTCGATGAGAAAGGCGAGCCGATCCCCGGCGCGACGGTCGGGGTCGTCGATTTCGCCGGGTTCGACGGCGGCGAGACGAACGAGGTCCAGCGGTTTGAGACCAGGAGCCTCCCCGACGGCGTCGGCCGTTGCCGGGCCGGGGCCGACGGCGGTTTCCGGATCGAGGGGCTTGCCGAGGGGGCCTGCTACAGCCTCGTCGTCACGCGCCCCGGTTCGCCCCGCACCGAACTCAAACTCTACGCCGCGACCCTTGAAGGCCCGGACCAGGCCCACCAACCCCCCTTCAGCACCCACGGCGGGCGCGGTAAGCACGAGGCGCGGACGAACCCGATCACGATCACCTTGCCGGAGCTTCGTCCGATCGAGGTCCACGTCGCGGCCAAGGACGACGGCCGACCCGTCGCCGGCGCGCGGCTCAAGCTGACGGGCGAAGCCTCGCCGCTGATGTACGTCGCGACCGGAGAATCCGACGCCGAGGGCAAGCTCCTCCTGAACGCGCCGCCGGGGCAACCCGGTTTCCTCGCCTCGAAGCCCCCGGCGGGCTCCCGGTTCCTGGAAACCTATCTTCACTCCCTCAAGATCGATCCCGGCGAGGCCCCGTTCGCGCTCGAAGTCCCTCAAGAGGTCGGCGCCGAGCTGTTCATCGAGGCCGTCGAGGCCGGCACGGGCAAGCCGATGGCCGACGTCTTCTTCGGGTGGACCGCGGAGGCGCCGGTCGTCGAACAGCCCAGGACCGCCCACGACGTCTCTTCCGTGCTGCCGAGGGCCTGGACGAACGAGAAGGGGGTGCTGCACGTCACGGTCGCGTCTCAGCCCGGTCGGCGCTATCGGTTCCATTTCGGCGCCATGCGCGAGCCGGTGACGAGTTCGTTCGAGGCCGGCCGTCCTCGGACGTACGGTTACGAAGCGTCCCCCGCGCAAAGCGAGCCCGTCGAACTCGTCGCCGGCAAGCCCGCCCGCCTCCGGTTCGAGCTGCGCAACGGGCCGCCCGATCCGAACCCGCAACGCCAGCTCCAGCTCCAGCGCCAGGTCGCCCCCGCGCCGGCGCCCAGACGCGCCGGTCCTCCGAGGGTTACATCCAGGTAGGCGATTGGGTCGCGCGCGACCCGGGGCCGAATCCCCTAGAGCGATTCGCTATCGGCTCGCCGACAAGAATGGTTTGAGTTTGAAATGAGCATGTCTTGCAATCCAGGACGTCGGTCCCACGGGTCGTGGAGTGCGGCGGCTTGCCGCCGCTTCCAACCCGCATTGCGCGCGGGAGCAAGCTCCCGCACTCCACAGGGCGAACGGTCGAGGCCCAGCGGCGAACCGCGCAACCCATCAGGAAACCGCTCTATATGATCTGGACGTCGATCGACGGATTGAGGGCTTTCATCATGCTCGCGAAGCCGCGGAAGTTCGGGAAGTCGTTGAGGATGTAAACGCCACCCTGCTTGTGGCGGACCACCGCGCTTTGGGCGTTGGGGTCCATCCGGCCGCCGGCCCGTGACCAGGGCGAAGGCGAGCACGGCATGAACCATGACGTCGTCGTTCCCATCGTGGAAGGTCGCGGCGAGGAGGCCGCCGTTCCCATCCTGCTGGATCGGTGGTTTCGGCATCGCGACTTCCATAACGTCCGAGTCCATGTCAAGGGGCCAATTTGCTCCCGGGGAAACGGCCATCTCACAGCCTCCTTCGACGCCGCCAAGAAGCGGGGCGTGGAGTACTACATCAAGATCGCGCTTCTTTTGGATCCCGCGCCCGACGCCGTCTTGATTCTCCTCGACGCCGAGCGCGGACGCCCTCGGACCCTCGGCGCCGATCTGCTGGCTCGCGCTCGCCGTGAGGTTTCTGAAGGATTCCCGATCGCCGTGGTCTTCGCCAATTCGGAATATGAAGCCTGGCTCCTCGCCGCGCTGGCCTCGCCCAGGTTCCGGCAGGCGATCGATCAGAGCGAATCCTCGCCCGGCCTTTGCTCACTCCCACCCGAAACCGACGTCGAAGCCATCGTCGATTGCAAGAAACGGGTCGCCGATCTCATTCTTGGAGAAGCCTATTCGCCGACGGTTCATCAGAAGAAGCTGACGGAAATCCTCCCATTCACTCAGGCGGTGCTCCGACGCTCTCGGTCGTTCCGCAAGCTGCTCAAGGATCTTGACGGGTTGCTCCAGGAAGCGCGAAGGCGACGGGCGGATTCGGGTAAGCGTCTTATGAGTGGGTGGACGGTCAGGCGGCGAGGGGGGCGTCCCACTCCTCTTGCTCGTGCTC
>CALCIC010000214.1 GCA_937907405.1 uncultured Isosphaeraceae bacterium
GCTCGATCGCCTGCGTGAGCTTGAGCTTCTCGGTCTTGTTCAGCTCGCCCTGGCGCTTCTCGGCCTCGCGGAGGTAGCGGAGGGCGCGATCGTATTCTTGATAGCCGATATAATCGAGGCCGTTGTGGAGCAGGTAGCGAGGCCCCCGCGCGGCGGCCATGCCGAAGCCCGGATCGGGGTCGGCTTCATCGGCCCCCTGCAACCGAAACGTGGCGGCGGGGGGCCGGGGGGCCGTCGTCGCCGGCGCGGCCCGCCGGGCGGTCGTCGCCGGCGCGGGGCGCCGGGCGGTCGCCGACGGCAGGGACTGCTGGGCCGAGACCGTTGAGGCCGAGAAAACGGCCCCAAGGATCGTCGTGGTCAATGCCGAAGTTGAGCGACGCAAGCCACGCCTCCTTGCTTTCCTTGAACTGGCCTTGGCGGCGCGGGGTGGACCCCCGCGCGACCTCGACTCGCGAACGAGCCCCCGCCGACGCCCTGCGCCGACCCGAACCCGTCGCCGAACCCTTCGATTGCCGCGATTCCTTCGCGAGCGATCTCGATTCGACCCGCCCGGCGGACGATCCCCCCGGCGGTTCGCATCCTAATCTGACAGCTCGACCCTCGACCTTCCCGGCGTTCCGGGAGGATCGGGTTGATTTTCCGACTCGACGGGCGGTCGGCGGTCGTCCGCCTCGGATCAAACCGAGGCGCGGCCGCCGTCGCTCTCGCCGCTGTAACTGGAATAATTGGGGGCCTCGTGAGTGATGGCGATGTCATGCGGATGGCCTTCCTGCACCGAGGCCGAGGTCACCTGGATGAACCGGCTCTTGGTCCGAAGCTCGTCGATCGTCCGCGTGCCGCAATAGCCCATCCCGGCCCGCAGGCCGCCGACGAGCTGGAAGACGAAATCCGCGAGCGGCCCCTTGAACGGGACCCGCCCCTCGACCCCCTCGGGGACCAGCTTGGGCGCCGGGGCGGTCTTGCCCTCGACGGTCTTGGCCACGGCTTCCTGGCGGTACCGCTCGTGCGAACCCTTGGCCATGGCGCCGATCGATCCCATGCCGCGATAGGTCTTGAAGGTCCGCCCTCGGTAGATGATCGAGTCGCCGGGGCTCTCGGCCAGGCCGGCGAACAAGCCGCCGATCATCACGCAGTGGGCCCCTCCGGCGATCGCCTTGCTGATGTCGCCCGAGTACCGGATGCCGCCGTCGGCGATCACCGGCACCGCGCCCCCCAGGGCCTTGGTCGCGTTGGCGATGGCCGTCATCTGAGGCACCCCCACGCCCGAGACCACCCGGGTGGTGCAGATCGAGCCCGGCCCGATCCCCACCTTCACCGCGTCGGCCCCGGCGTCGGCGAGCGCCTTGGCGCCCTCGGCGGTCGCCACGTTGCCCGCCACCACCTGAATCTTGAACTCCCGCTTGATCCGCTGGACGGTCTCCACCACGTTCTTGCTGTGCCCGTGCGCCGAGTCCACGATCAGGACGTCGACGTCGGCCTCCAGAAGCGAGGCGATCCGCTCGTAGTCGTGGACCCCCACCGCCGCCCCCGCCCGCAGCCGCCCTCGGGCGTCCTTGCAGGCGTTGGGGTATCGATGCAGCTTGTCGATGTCCTTGATCGTGATGAGGCCCTTCAGTCGGTATTCATCGTCAACCAGGAGCAGTTTCTCGACCTTATTCTTCGTTAAAATCCGATCCGCCGCCTCAAGGCTGGTGTCGGCCGGGGCGGTGACCAGGTCGTCCTTGGTCATCACCTCATCGATCCGCATCTCGTTCGATTCCAGGAACCGCAGGTCGCGGCGGGTCAAGATCCCCCGAAGCCGGCCGTTGACCGTGATCGGCACCCCCGAGATGTTGTGCCCTTCCATGATCCGCCGGGCCTCCCCCACCGTGGCGTCCGGAGGGAGCGTGATCGGGTCGACGATGATGCCGTTCTCCGACCGCTTGACGATGTCGACCTCGTGGGTCTGCTCCTCGATCGACATGTTCTTGTGGATCACCCCCAGGCCCCCTTCCTGGGCCAGGGCGATGGCCAGCTCCGCCTCGGTCACCGTGTCCATCGGCGACGACAGGATCGGCAGGTTGAGCGCGATCTCGGCCGTAAGCTGGGTGCGGACGTCGACTTCCCGAGGAAGAAATTCGGAGTATCCCGGCTCAAGCAGGATGTCGTCGAAGGTGACGCCTTGATAGGCGATGCGGTCGTGCATCGGGAAAAGCTCCTCTTCAGGCCCGACCTGCAAAGCCGGACGACGTCGCACGATGCGACGCGATCTGAAGATTGACGAAACAAGTCGGACGAGACGTGGGCTTCCGGTCAGGCTCGCGGCGTCAATCACGGTCGGTGGGTTCAGGTGCCTTTCCTTCGACATTAAACCCGCGCCCCGCAAAATCGGCAAGACCAACCGCCCCGCGAACGATCCCCGAGCTGGAGGCCCCTGGGCTTCGGCCTCATCGCCAGGCCCACGCGCCGGCGCCTCGATGAGGATTGGTCCGCTCGCTCCGTCCTCTCGAAAAACGCGCCCGGCCGCCCCGCGGTCCGCCCCGGCGAGTGCGGGCGGATGCTCGATCGAGACGACCGCCGAAAAATCCTGCCTCACCCCTTCCGGGCAATTCTACAGAATTCGAGTGGTGAACGGGCGAAGGTTTCGGGTATGATGCGAAGAAGGTCGCAACAGGGTCGAGAGGGTCCGGGGCCGTCTCGTTTCGGTTTGCGGTCGAGCTTCCCGCCGAGTTTTGTTGCGAAGCCCGCCCGGCCCTCGGGAGTCTTCCTAATCGTGTCGAGATCAACGCAGACGACGGCGACGGCGACGTGGGGCCACGGCCGGCGCCGACAGGTACTGGTCGAGGCGCTGCTCCGCGAGATCGTCAAGGGGGCGATCCGGCCGGGAGAGCATCTGGTGACGCAGGAGTTGGCGCGGCGGTACGGCGGGAGTCACACGCCGGTCCGCGAGGCGCTGATCATGCTGGCCGGGATGGGGCTCGTCGACTTCGCGCCCAACCGGGGGGCGATCGTCCGGCGGATCACGGCTCGGGAGGTCCGCGAGATCTGCCAGGTCCGCCAGGCGCTGGAGTGCGAGGCGGTGCGGCTGGCCTGCGGTCGGATTCCGGCGGAAGACCTCGACGCGGTCCGGGCGGAGCTGCTGGCGTTGATCGACGTCGAGGAGGTCCGCTGGGTCGACTGCGTGACCGAGGCCCGGGAGCTGGACAGCCGGCTCCACGACCTGATCGCGACCGGGTCGGGGAACACGTTCCTGATGAACGAGCTGGACCGACTCAGCATCCTGTTCCGCACGTTCCGGGACATGGCCTGGATCCACTCCGAGACCCGCAAGGACTACCACCGCCTGGACGCCGAGGCGCGCGAGCACCTGGCGGTCGTCGAGGCGCTTCGGACCGGCGACCGTCGGGCGGCCGTATCGGCCATGGCGCAGCACATCGCCGCCGGGTCCGACTACTGGAGCCGCGCGCTGCCCGACGAGGCGCCGACGGAACACGACTGAAATCGCGAAGACGAACACGCATCCCTAGTTGAGGAGGAATCGACATGAACCGTCGCAACGGAGTCCTGGCCCCCGCGCTGGCGATGGCGCTGGGGATGGGGTTGTCGGCCTGGCCGGCGGCCGAGGCGTGGGGCGACGGCCCCGTCGAGTACAACCGCGACGTCCGGCCGATCCTGGCGGAGAACTGCTTCGCCTGCCACGGCCCCGACAGCGCCGCCCGCAAGGCCGACCTGCGGCTCGACCGCCGCGACGACGCGGTCGAGATGGCCGCGATCGAGCCCGGCAAGCCCGAGGAGAGCATGCTGGTCGAGCGGATCAACGCGACCGACCCTCACGAGCGGATGCCGCCCAAGGAGTCGCACAAGACACTGACCGCCGAGCAGAAGAAGGTCTTGACGACCTGGATCGCCCAGGGGGCGGTGTACCAGGCGCACTGGTCGATGATCGCCCCCGAGCGGCCGACTCCCCCGAAGACGAGCGCCCCGGGCTGGGTCCGCAACCCGATCGACGCCTTCGTGCTGGCCCGGCTCGACGCCGAGGGCCTGAAGCCGGCCCCCGAGGCCGACCGCCGCGCGCTGGCCCGCCGGGCCAGCCTGGACCTGGTCGGCCTGCCCCCCAGCCCGGCGGCCGTCGAGGCGTTCGTCGCCGACGAGGCCCCCGACGCGTACGAGAAGTACGTCGACGCCCTGATGGAGTCCCCCGCCTGGGGAGAGCACCGCGGCCGGTACTGGCTCGACGCCGCCCGGTACGCCGACACCCACGGCTACCACTTCGACAACTTCCGCGAGATGTGGAGCTACCGCGACTGGGTCATCGGCGCCTTCAACGCCAACATGCCGTTCGACCAATTCACCGTCGAGCAGATCGCCGGCGACCTGCTCCCCGACCGCACGCTCGAACAGCAGATCGCCTCGGGCTTCAACCGCTGCGCGATGTCGACCAACGAGGGGGGGACGATCGCCGAGGAGAACCTGGTCATCTACACTCGCGACCGCACCGAGACGGTCTCCCAGGTCTGGCTCGGCCTGACCACCGGCTGCGCGGTCTGCCACGACCACAAGTTCGACGCGTTCAGCCAGAAGGAGTTCTACGAGCTGTCGGCGTTCTTCAACAACACGACCCAGGGCGCCTACGACCGCAACATCAAGGACACGCCGCCGGTGGTGGTCGTCCCCGAGCCCGAGGACGAGGCCCGATGGGCCGCGCTCCCCGGCGCGATCGCCGAGGTCAGGACGAGCCTCGACGCCCGCAAGACCGCCGCCCGGGGCGAGTTCGACGCCTGGTTCGCCGGCCTCAATCCCGACTCCGTCGCCGCGCTCGCGCCCACCCGAGGGCTGCGGCTGAACGTCGGCGTGGCCCCTCGCGACGCGGGACCGGCCAAACCCCGCGAGCCGTTCGAGAGCCGCGACGCCGGCGACTTTGAGAAGGATCAGGCGTTCTCCTACGGCGCCTGGGTGAAGCTCCCCAAGGCGGGCGGCAACGGCGCGGTCATGGCCCGGATGGACAACCAGCACGATTACCGCGGCTGGGACCTCTGGCTGGAAGGCAAGCGCGTCGGAACCCACATCATCAACGCGTGGCCCGGCAACGCCCTCAAGGTCGTCACCAAGAACGAGATCCCCACCCAGGTCTGGACCCACGTCCTCGTGACCTACGACGGCGGGGGGAAGGCCGCCGGCGTGAAGATCTACGTCAACGGCGAACTCCAACAGCCCGACGTCAAGGCCGACGGCCTGAAAGCCACGATCAAGACCGAGGTGCCGTTCCGGATCGGCCAGCGGCACGCATCCGACAAGATCGACAAGGTCGCCATCAGCGACGTCCGGGTCCACCGCGAAGCGCTCAACGCCGACGAGGCCGCCGATCTGGCGGCCGTCGGCCGGCTCGCCCCCCTGGTCGCCCTGGCCGCCGCCAAGCGCGCCGCGGCCGAGGTCGACGCAGCCCTGGTCTGGTGGCTCAAGTCACGCGACCCGATCAGCCGCGAACTCCAGGCGAAGCTGACCGGGCTCGAACACGAGAAGGCCGCGCTGGAGGCTCGGGGGACGATCGCCCACGTGATGCAAGAGCAGCCCAAGGAGGCGATGGCCTACGTGTTGAACCGGGGCGAATACGACCAGCGCCGCGACCCGGTGAAGCCCGAGACCCCCTCGGCGCTGCCCCCCATGCCCCCGGACCTGCCCCACGACCGCCTGGGGCTGGCCAAGTGGCTGCTGACGCCCGAGCATCCGCTGACGGCGCGGGTCACGGTCAACCGGTTCTGGCAGGAGGTGTTCGGCCAGGGGATCGTCCGGACGACCGGAGACCTCGGCGTCAGCGGCGAGCTGCCGACGCACCCCGAGTTGCTCGACTGGATGGCCGTCGAGTTCCGCGATACGGGATGGGACGTGAAGCGGTTCTACAAGATGCTGGTGACCTCGGCGACCTACCGGCAGTCGGCCGCCGCGACCCCCGAAAAAATCGAGAAGGACCCGTCGAACCAGCTTCTGGCCCGCGGCCCCCGGTTCCGGATGGACGCCGAGATGGTCCGCGACTACGCGCTGGCCGCCAGCGGCCTGCTGACCAAAAAGGTCGGCGGCCCCAGCGTTCGGCCGTACCAGCCCGAGGGGGTCTGGGAAGCGGTCGCCATGCCCGAGAGCAACACCCACTTCTACAAGCGCGACGACGGCCCGGCGCTGTACCGCCGCAGCCTCTACACGTTCTGGAAGCGGGCCGCGCCGCCGGCCTCGATGGACGTGTTCAACGCCCCCAGCCGCGAGTTCTGCACCGTCCGCCGCGAGCGCACCAACACCCCGCTCCAGGCGCTCGTCACGATGAACGACCCCCAGTTCGTCGAGGCCGCCCGGGCGCTCGCCCAGCGGACGCTCGCCGAGGCCCCCGACGAGGGGGACGCCCGGATCGACTCCCTGGCGCGCCGCGTGCTGGCCCGCCCGTTGCGCGACGCCGAGACCGAGGTCGTCCGGGCCTCGCTCGACCGCCTCGTCGCCTACTACCAATCGCATCCCGACGACGCCGCCCAGCTCGTGAAAGTCGGCGAGCTTCCCGCCGTCCCCAACCAGGACCCCGCGCTCGTCGCCGGCTGGACCATGCTCGCCAACGAGCTGCTCAACCTCGACGAGGTCGTCAGCAAGTAGTTGCAAATCAACACATAATAATCCCCTCTCCCCTGGGAGCGGGGGCAACCCCACTTGTGGGGTCGGGCCCGAAGGGCCGGGTGAGGGTCGTCGGAATCACCACGGACGTCGGAAGACGACCCGCGCCCGTTACGAACATCGAAGCGCCGGGCCCCTCATCCGGTCTTCGGCCACCTTCTCCCGGGGGGAGAAGGATGATTGCATCAGCGATTATTCACACAGCGAGGACCGACCCATGAGCCTCTTCGACGATTACGCTCGTTACGAGACCCGCCGGCAGTTCTTCCGTCGGGGGGGTAACGCGGTGGGGTGGGCGAGCCTGGCGGCGCTGCTGGGCCGCGACGGGCTCGCGCCGGCGGCGGCGTTGGCGGGGGGGATCGAGCGCGACGCCCACGCGATCAAGACGCATTTCGCCCCCAAGGCCAAGCACGTCATCTACCTGCACATGGTCGGCGGGCCGTCGCAGATGGACCTGTACGACTACAAGCCGCAGATGAACGAGTGGTACGACAAGGACCTCCCGGAGTCGGTCCGCAACGGCCAGCGGCTGACCACCATGACCAGCGGCCAGTCGCGGTTCCCGATCGCGCCGTCGAAGTACAAGTTCGCCCAGCACGGCAAGTCGGGCATGTGGGTCAGCGAGATGCTGCCGCACACCGCGAAGATGGTCGACGACCTCTGCTTCATCCGGAGCATGCACACCGAGGCGATCAACCACGAGCCGGCCATCTCGATGATGCAGACCGGCAACCAGATCACCGGCAAGCCCTGCCTGGGCTCGTGGGTCAGCTACGGCCTGGGCTCGCTCAACGACAACCTGCCGACGTTCGTCGTCCTGGTCGCCCGCCCCACCAA